>JBAUIQ010000141.1:0-4758 GCA_049683075.1 Pacificimonas sp. | reverse complement strand
TCGCAGTTTCGACTTGACGATGACCATCTATGAAGACTCCAGGCGGAACTTTGCCACGAGGGGCTTGTCGGGATATAACGAAAACAGAGGTTGTGCGTAGGCCAGTGTCGGCAGACTTTACAGCTTTCGCATTTGCCGTTGTTGGTTAACAATATTTTTCAGTATCTTAGGCTACTGGTACGAATGTTGCTTCGTCATATAGGAACGTAGATGCGCTTGCCGATCTCTAGATTCAGGACAGAGCTCGGCGACCGACGCATCGACAAACGAGGGCAGGAAAACACACAATGACTGATCGTAATGATAGCGAACAATCGCTCGAAATCGACGATCGTGACGCGGTTGTAGACAGCCGCCGCTCCGTTTTGAAGCTGGGCGCGCTTGCCATTCCGGCGGTCGCGACACTTAGCCCGTCGATGGCAATGGCGCAGACTGGCGGAGCTGCCGTGTCCATGATGGCTTGCACGGTGCCAATGCCCGACATGGTCGACGCTCAAGGGCGCCCCATACCTCAAAATAAGCGTCATAAGATTCGCTCGAAAAATGGCGTTCAGTTCTACAAGGATGGCAAGAACCGGGTTCAGGTCTTCAATGGCCCGCCGAGTGGAAGTTATAGCGGTCAAGAGTTGAAGGATGCTCTGGATTCCGGGCTTTCGGTTCCGCCCGCGCAGGTCGATCCCGATCAGTTCGATGCCCATGTCCGCTACCTTACCAAGGTACGTCAGGGCGAAATTCAGGGCGCCGGCATGACGTGCCTCGTGTCCCTGACCAACAGCCTCAATCTCTACAACGCCTGACCCCGCGTCGACCCGCTACGCGTCCTTGCCTGACGTCGTACGGGTCGAACCGCTCGACGACCTGACGCTCGCCTTTCATCGACTGTCTGGCGAGACTCATATTTTGTCGAAAGAGACCGAAGCTCTGTACGCAGCGGTATCCACGTCCGGCGCGACTGTCGATCAAATCATCGATCAGCTCATAAAACGCTTCGGATCGATCGAATCTGAGAGCGGCGTGAAGCCTACGATCGCGGCACGGCTCGATGAGCTTGTTTCGTTGGGACTTTTGAGCCGAGAAGACTAGGACTCGCGGCATGGCGCAGCGCTTCCGGGTCCAAATCGGGCCAGCGATTTTCGATATCGGCGGAAAATTCCCGGCGGCAATGCGCGCGCTCCGACGGCTGTATCGCGACTACCCGCGATATCTCAGCGACCAGGTCTATGATTTCGCGGTGGACGCAGTCCCCGTCGGTCCGCTGCGCCGGTGGGTTCGCCCGGCAATGACTTTCGAAGCCGATCACCGTTTGGATGAAATCGTGCCGGTCGAGGCACGTTTGGGTCTTTTGGGTTACGAGATGGCCGTCAATATGCAGATGGCGCTCGGCTATCGGCGCCACATCGTTCTGCACGCCGCCAGCGCTGGGAGGATGACGGCGGAAGGCGAACGCGCGGTTCTCATCACTGGCGACAGCGGCGCGGGGAAAAGCACGCTCTCCGCGCTGCTTTCCTACGAGGCAGGCTGGCGGCATTTCGGCGATGAGCTGGCGTTGATTGCGATGGACGAACGGCTGTCGATCTTTCCCTATCCGCGACCTATCGGCCTCAAAAATCAGTCTATCCCGGAAATGGAGCGCCGTGTGAGTGCGGATCGCTTCGGGCCTCGTCTCGAAAACACCGTGAAGGGTACGGTGCGCCATCTCTTGCCACCGATCGATGCGATCGCGGAAATGGACAAGCCCGCGCTGCCCGCGCTCATCGTCTCGCCGAAGTTCACTGCGGGGGCGGAGCCCAGCATCAGACCCCTTCCCCAGTCGGAAGCCTATCTTCGCTTATCCGTGGCCTCGACCAACCAGCTTCGGCTTGGCGAACGCGGCTTCGAAACCCTCGTAAGGCTGGTTCGCAGCATACCGGCATATGATCTCGTCTATGGCAATAGCGAGGATGCTCTCACGCTCGTCGACCAGCTTTGGCGGGACGTGTCGTGACGCCGTCCCGTCTCCTCACTGAGGCACTCGCCAAGCCCAGATGCCTTGCGGGGTACCGGACCGACGAATGGAACGCCGTGATCCGCGTCGCACGGAAGGAGATGCTGCTCGGCACGCTAGCCGCGCGCGCTGAAAATATTGAAGTTCTTCCGAAGGCGGGGCTGATCCTCGATGAGGCTCGGCTCGTGGCGGACGTTTCCCAAAAAGCCGCTCTGTATGAGGTTCGTCAGATGACCGTGGCACTGGCGGAAATCGGCATTACCCCCGTCCTGATGAAGGGCTCGGCCTATCTTTCAGCCGACCTATCACCTCTACCGGGTCGCAATATCGGCGACCTCGATATCATGGTGGCGGAGGCGGACCTTTCCGCCGCGGAAGCCGCGCTGAAGGCGAGAGGCTGGCACAGCGTGAAGGCGAAGGGCAGTTATGACGATGCTTATTATCGCAAGCACATGCACGAGCTGCCGCCACTCGCGCATCGGACGCGGGGCGGCGTCGTCGACTTGCACCATACCATCTTGCCGAAGACCGCTCGCCTGACACCGGACGCCGCGGCAATGCTGGCCGATGCAGTGCCGACGCCGGAAGGTGTGCTGATGCTTGCCCAGGCGGACATGGTTCTGCACTGCGCCACGCATCTTGCCTACGATGGCGACTTTTCGGGGGGACTGCGAAATCTATGGGATCTGGACAGGCTGGTCCGACAATTTGCGAATGACGCCTTCTGGACTGGCTTGCAATCGCGCGCCGTCCACCATGATCTGGTCGCACCTCTTGGTCTTTCGTTGCGATTGGCGCGGGATCTGTACGGCACGCCTTCACCGGAATCGCTTAGGGCATCGTGCGATATCGTCGATCGCCTCGCCCTTTCGAAGCTTCGGTCGCATGACCGGTTCGGCCGAACCCAGGCACCGATATCCTCGTTCCTTCTCTACATGCGCGGCCATTGGCTGAGGATGCCGCCGCTCATGTTGACGCGCCATCTCCTGACCAAATGGCGGGCTGAACGCGCCGAAGCGCGGCGGGAAGTTCAGACCAGGACGTGATCGCCGCGTCGTGCGGCAGTTCGGCGACGGGCTTGTCGAGATAACCGAATGTGCAAAGCACCGTTGGAACCTTCGCCGCCTGCCCCGCCAACATATCGCTCGATGAATCGCCGATCATCGCAGCGCGAGTAGGATCGCCGCGACTTTGCGAGATCGTCTCCAGTAAATGTTGGGGGTCAGGTTTTTTCACGCTGAGACTATCCGCCCCGAGAATGGCAGCGAAACGCGCGTGCCAGCCGAGCTCTTCGATCAGCGCGTCGGCAAGAGACTTCGGTTTGTTCGTACAAATGGCTAGCGTCGCATCTGTTGATAGCTGTTCGAGTACTGCATCGACGCCGTCATACGGTCGGGAATGGACGCAGATGTTGGCTCGATAATGATCGAGGAACAGCGGCAGTCCTTCGTCGAGCATCGGGCCCGTGCCGCCGCCGGTCAGCGCCAGACCCTTCTCAATCGTTCGTCTGGCACCGTGGCCGACCATGTCACGAACCGACTCCGTCGGCACGGCCTCCCGGTCGTAGTGGGCCAGAACGGCGGTCATGGCCGCGGCGAGGTCCGGTGCGGTGTCGACGAGCGTGCCGTCGAGATCGAAGACGATGATTGGCCGTGGCATACAGGCCGCTAAGTCGGCCCTTCGACAAATCGCAACCTTCATGCGATAGGCGGCGCGCTTCCAAGGGAGACTCCAGACGAATGTCACGCCGTCCGCTCGCCGTTGTGATCCTTGCCGCCGGCAAGGGCACGCGCATGAAATCGAAACTGCATAAGGTTCTACATCCCGTCGGCGGCCGGCCGATGCTGCGCGGTCTGGTCGACGAGCTGCACACGCTCGACTTGCAGCGCACCGTGATCGTCGTCGGCGCGGGCGCGGAGAGCGTCCAAACGGAGATGGCGGCAAACGATATCGCCTTCGCGCACCAGACCGAACAGCGGGGCACCGCCCATGCCGCTCGAATGGCCGCAGATGAACTTTCTGGTTTCGACGGCGACGTCCTCGTCTGCTTCGGCGACGTCCCGCTTCTGAAGGCGCGGACGGTCGCGAAGATGCAGGACCGACTGATGGAGGCGACTCGGCCGGCATGCGTGGTTCTCGGCTTCCGCCCTCGTGACCCCAAAGCCTACGGCCGCATCCTTGCAGATACCGATGGCCGCATCGAAAAAATGGTCGAGTATAAGGACGCAAGCGACACCGAACGCGCCGTCGATCTGTGCAACGCGGGTCCGCTGATGGCGCGAGGCGACCGGCTGTTCGATCTCCTGTCGCGCATCGACAACAACAATGCGCAGGGCGAATATTATCTGCCCGATGTCGTGACGGTGGCGGCGAATGACGGGGACAGCTCCGCCGTCGTCGAGGCCGACGAGCGGGAAGTGACCGGCGTCAACGATCGCGTCGATCTCGCCCAGGCGGAGAGCCTTTGGCAGGCCGAGGCGCGCGAAGCCGCCATGCGGAACGGCGTGACGCTGCGCGATCCAGCCAGCATCTTCTTCTCGTTCGATACCGACATCGCACCTGATGTCATAATCGAACCCAATGTCGTTTTTGGCCCCGGCGTGAAGGTCGCATCGGGAGCTCGCATCAAGGCGCATTCACATCTTGAAGGTTGCGACGTCGGCCCGGACTGCGAAGTCGGCCCGTACGCCCGTCTTCGCCCCGGCGCCGTCATGCGGGCCGGCGCCAAGGTCGGCAACTTCGTGGAAATGAAGAAGGCGACGCTCGGCGAGGGT
>JBAUIQ010000140.1:0-2655 GCA_049683075.1 Pacificimonas sp. | reverse complement strand
ACGTTGGCTTCTGGTCCGACCACTATCTGACCTACAAAGACAAGATCGTCGGTTTCGCTGGTCCGAAGGGTGACCAGAAAATCCTTGCCGCAACAGCTGAATGGATCGCCAGAAACAGAACAGCGTTGTCTGCCTACATCGCGGGAACAAGCCCCAGCCTATTTAACCAGCGTGCCACTGCTATCCTGAGCATGGATATCTTCGCCCTTCCGCATCCGGAAGACGGCGATCTCCATCTTAGCGATAATGAATGGATTGTTGCCGAGGACATCGTCGAATTCCAGCGCGACTTCATCCGTTTGGGCAGCAAGTCGGCGGCGATGAACCGCGCGGCGCACGAGGACCTCGATCGCTTCAATGACGTCTTTACGCGCCAGATCAGCGCGGTCTATCCCAAAAGGCCATTGCACGCGATCGGCGCATACAGCTGGTCGGGCGCTATCTGCCAAGCCTTCGCGTTCGGCCAGGCCGACGTCGATTGGAAGGGCGCCGATGATCTCCGCGACAAGATCGATCGTCTGCTTACCGACCAGTCTAGGGAAAATCTGACCGTAAAGCGGATCGTGCGGCTCTATGATGGCCAGTGCCTCTTTCTTCTCAAGCCTGACCGCCTGCGCTTCTGGCTTCGGTCGATCGCGCTGCGCGACGCCGACGATGTGCTGGCCGACCTCCGGGCGCAAGGCTTCTAGATGCTTGCCGATGGGGTAGGCCGGCATGCGGTCGCCGGCGCGCTGGACGGCGATCTCCTCTTGGGGATCGAGTGGCACTGCGCATTTCTCGATTTTATCGCCGGCCTTTTGCCGAGCTGGCGCGACGATCCCGTCCGTCCGCAAGCTGACGCGGAAACGGCGCTCACCGCGCAACTCTGTGCCCGAATAGCCAGCGCGCTGCGGCATGGACCGTGGGATTTCCTGCAGGTCAGGCGAGAGGAACCCGATGAGGCATCGGCAGCGCGCGCGCTCGATATCGCGGTCGCCCCCGCGGGCACCCGACTTCTCGTCGAAGGCAGGGCCTATACCGAATACAGCACATTGCTCCCGATGGAATGCAAGCGATTGCCCACGCCAAAGGGGCACGAGCGCGACGAACGCGAATATCTCTACAGCCAGTACAAGACCACTGGTGGGGTCCAACGCTTCAAGGCCGGGCACCACGCGTCGCTGCATTCAAGGGCAGCCATGATCGGCTATGTGCAGCAGCACGATATCGTGCATTGGGCGGAGCAAACTGACCAATGGATCGATCAGTTCGAAGCGGCGAAACAACCCGGTTGGAGGGCGTCCGACAAGCTTGCGCTAGCGCACCACGACAAGACACATAGGGTCGGCCAGCTTCGTTCCACTCATCAGCGCGACAAGGGACTGGCCAATATCGAGCTGGACCACCTCTGGATCGAAATGTGACCGGCCCTCACTATCCTCAGTCGTCCTTGTTCGATATATACTGGCAGTAGCTGCACAAACCGCCATCGCAGCCTTCCAGCGCATCGCTTAGCGATATGCCTTCAGAACATCGCAAACAAGTCGGTTCGTAATCGAAAGTCTCTCCGCAGACTGCGCATCCGGCTTCGAAATCGATATAGGCAGCGTCGTCGCAGCACGGGCAGTCGAACACCGGTCCCATCTCACCGGAATCCTTGAAGCGAATATAGCCTTCGCCCGACAAGGCCCGGTCGACCGCATCGACGATGCTGTCCGACCGGTCGGGTTCTTCGCCGCAGCTCCGGCAGCGCAGCTCCATCGACGCTTGCGACGTGTTTTCCCGATCTGTCTGCTCGATCAGTTCGGACCCACACTCAACGCACGCCAGATGCTTCTGCGCGACGGTCGACGACAACCACTCGATTTTTGCCAGCGTCTGGCGGCAGCTCTCGCGTTCCGCCTCGTAGAGATCACGCACATCGAGCATCGTAGGCCAAGCATCGCCAAGCAGGTCTTCGGGGCGCTCGCCTGCTTCCCGGAACATGGCAGCGACAATCGGGAAAGCGCGGGCGATTGCCTCCCTGACAGCATCGGTCGTTTCGTTGGTGTAGCGATGCTCAATGGCGTTTCGTAGCCCGTTGAGTTCGTCGAGCAGTTTCGTATCTATGGCTATGCCGAAGGTCTTGAAGCGCCGCCCCAAGGTGTGAAAATCGACCGTCTGCTGTCCTTGAATCACATGCTGCACGCCGCCTTGTCCGTCCTGCACGGGCTCGTAGCGCGCGCCGATCACCTCGTCGGGATCGGCCAGCGGCGCTTCGCGCACGAGCACCTCCTTTCCCAGTAACAGGACACCTGCATAGAAGTTGCGCACCGCGGACAACGCGCGCTCGGGAGAAGCGTCCGCATAGTCTTCGATACCCATACGCAGCGACGCGATGGCATTTTCCATCATGCCGCTCAGATTCGATATGACAGCATCTTCGACTGAATTCATTGTGGCTCTTGCTCCTTTCACGTCATTCGCCCACCGAAGTCGCCGCAATGCTTTGAGAATCACTTGGGGGCAATCGCCTTGTCGAAAATCCGGATCAATCAATTGTTGAAGCTGCTTTCGAATTGGGGCGAGCGTGTTCGCGCAGAATTGGGCGCGCAGGGCGTCTACTGCTTCGGTAGCCTGGTTTATCTGAGTGGCGAGCAGTTTACGAAGGATAGCGACGTCGACCTGGTCGTACAC
>JBAUIQ010000139.1:0-2142 GCA_049683075.1 Pacificimonas sp. | reverse complement strand
AGCGCGGTCATGGTCTCGTCGAGCGTATAGGTCTTGTCGTTCAGCGCGGCGACCTCTTCACCCGCCTCGGCCCTGCGCGCAACGAGGTCGCCGTCGAGCTTTGCGAGATCATAAACGTGCAGCGGACGGCCTCGATCGAACATGATATAGTTGGTGATGTCGACGAGCGCATCGATGGGCTTCTGTCCGATGGCGGTCAAACGCCGTTGCAGCCAAGCGGGGGACGGCCCGTTGGCAACGCCCTTTACGACGCGGCCATAGAGTGCGGGGCAGCCGTCCGGATCCTCGGTGCGAATGTCGAACGATGGTGCGAAGTCGCCAGCGACCGGCTCAACTCCTTCATCTTTCAATATGCCAAGCCCCGCCGCGGCAAGATCGCGCGCAATGCCATGAACGCCGAAGCAATCCTGCCGATTGGGCGTCAGCCCGACTTCGATGACCGGATCGTCGAGGCCAGCATAGTCCGCGAAGGCCGTTCCAACCGGCGCATCCACGTCGAGGTCGATGATACCGTCATGTTCTTCGGACAGCTCAAGTTCGCGTTCCGACACCATCATGCCGGACGAGGCAACGCCGCGAATTTTCGTCGGCTTCAACGTCATGTCGGTGCCGGGAACGTAGCTACCTTCGGGCGCAAAAACGCCCTTCATGCCCGCCCGCGCATTCGGCGCGCCGCAGACGACCTGCACAGGATCGCCCATGCCGGTGTTTACGCAGAGCACCTGCAGCTTGTCGGCGTCCGGGTGCTTTTCGGCGGTCAGCACCTCGGCAATCCGAAACGGCGCGAGCTTTTCAGCCGGATTTTCGACGCCTTCGACCTCAAGCCCCAGCGCGGTCAGCGCCGTGGTGATCTCGTCGAGCGATGCGGAGGTCTCCAAATGGTCCTTGAGCCAGGAGAGCGTGAACTTCATGCCCCGACGCCCCCACTCAATGTCGGCACGGCGAAGGGCGAGAAGCCGTAGTGCGCGCTCCAGCGTTTGTCGCCGTCGAAGAACGCGCGCAGGTCGGTCATGCCGTATTTCAGCATGGCGAGCCGGTCGATGCCGACGCCGAAGGCGAAGCCCTGCCACTCGTCAGGGTCAAGCCCGCAATTTGCGATGACGCGGCGGTTGACCATGCCGGAACCGAGAATTTCCAGCCAGTCATCGCTGCCGCCGATGGAGAGCTGGCCGTTCGCCCAGGAGCAGCCGACGTCGACCTCCGCCGAGGGTTCGGTGAAGGGGAAATAGCTGGGACGCAGGCGCAGCTCGACATCGTCGACTTCGAAGAACGCCTTCACGAACGTCTCGAGCGTCCATTTGAGGTGGCCCATGTGAATGCCCCGGTCGATGACGAGACCCTCGACCTGGTGGAACATCGGCGTATGCGTCGCATCGGAATCGGAGCGATAAACTCGGCCCGGCGCGATGATGCGAATGGGCGGCTCCTCGGCCATCATCGTGCGGATCTGCACCGGTGAGGTGTGCGTGCGGAGGACCTTTGGCGGCTCGCCATCGGCATCGTCGCCGGCGACATAGAAGGTGTCCTGCATGGCGCGCGCGGGGTGGTGCTCGGGAATGTTGAGCGCGGTAAAATTGTGCCAGTCGTCCTCGATCTCCGGTCCGGTTTTCACCGCGAAACCGAGGTCGGCGAAAATCTCCGCCAGCTCGTCCATCACCTGACTGATCGGATGGATGCGCCCCGGCAGACGCTCGTCGACGGGCAGGGTAACATCGACGGCTTCGGCGGCGAGCTTGCGGTCCAGCTCGTCCGCTTCCAGGGCGGCCTTCCGCTCGCCGATGGCGGCCTGCACGGTCTGGCGCATGACGTTCAAGGCCGCGCCGGTCGTCTGCCGCTCTTCGGGCGACATCTTGCCGAGCGTCTTCAGCTGCGCCGTGATCGCACCGGACTTGCCCAGCGCCTCCACGCGGATGGCCTCAACATCGGCGGGTGAGGCCGCCGCCTCCACGCGCGCCAGCCAGTCGGCAGTCTGTTCGTCGATGGTCATGGCAGATGCCCCTACACATTCCCCTCCCTCCTAGGGAGGGGTTAGGGGAGGGTCGCGATGCCGTTCAGGCGAGCGGGGTGGGTGGCGAAGGTGGCGGGCCTTGCCGAGTTCGCAGTCGACCGGACGTGCGCTAGCTCGCCGCTCTGCGGCTCGGG
>JBAUIQ010000138.1:0-3229 GCA_049683075.1 Pacificimonas sp. | reverse complement strand
GCGGCCCTGTCGCCGGCTTGCTTGCCAATCGGCTGGCGGAGCTGCGCCGGGCCGTGCAGCTCGGATTTGTCGAAGGCGGCGATACCGTCGGCGGCGATCATGTCTGGTCGTCGTTCGATACCGACATCCGGCCACTGCAGAGGTCTTGGACAGGCGAACTCTACGCGCATCGCTGGGTCAGCGGGTATGATGTTCGCTTTCCGGAGTATAACCGCACGCTGAAAACGGGCTATGCATCGGCGCGATCCGAGCGATTGGATGCCGTCGTCAGGGAACGCCTGCCGCAGGGCGCCGTGATGACCGGCGTCATGGCGGAGAAGGTTTCGCCGACGATGGTTGGGTTGTCGGACGGCCAAATGTTGTCGGCACCGGGCGTCATCGACTGCCGCGGGCAAAGCTCTTCGAAGCATTTGCGTCTAGGCTGGCAGAAATTTGCTGGGCTTGAGATCGAGACGTCGCAGCCGCATGGCATCGAGCGCCCAATCATCATGGATGCCACCGTTCCCCAGCTAGGGGGCTATCGCTTTGTCTATACGCTCCCGACGGGACCGAATGCGCTTCTGGTCGAGGACACTTACTATACCGAAGGGCCGGACCTGGCCGCGGATACAGTTTTTGCGCGCGTGCACGACTATATCGAGGAAGCGGACCTTGGTGAGTGGCGGGAGGTGCGGCGTGAAACAGGCGTTCTTCCCATCGCGCTCGACGGCGATATCGACGCCTTTTGGGACGAGCAGCCGGATGGCCTGCCTCGCGCCGGAATGGCTGCGGCGCTGTTCAATCCGATCACGGGCTACAGCTTCGCCGATGCGGTCGCGACAGCCGACCTGGTCAAGGGACTGAAACGTCTCGACTCCGGACCGCTTTACGCAGCTTTAAGAGACCACAGCGTCGCCACATGGAAGTCGCGAAAATTCTATCGGCTTCTCAATCGAATGATGTTCGAGGCAGCGACGCCCGAAACTCGTTACCGCACGCTGCAGCACTTTTACGCACTGGACGAGGGGCTGGTGGAACGCTTTTACGCAGGGCAGTCGACGCGGGCGGATATGGCCCGCATTCTGTCGGGAAAGCCGCCGGTCCCGGTGACGAAAGCGCTAAGCGTACTAGCGCGTTCGGTACCAAGCATCGGATGGCGACCGCGCTGGCGGGCGAAGGCCTAGGGCTGCCCGTCGTTTAGTAGGAAGTCCAATGTCGAAACTTGCAGTTATCGGGGCCGGATTCGGTGGGCTGGCCCTCGCCGTGCGTTTGCAGTCGGCTGGACACCAGGTGACGTTGATCGAGGCGCGCGACAAGCCGGGCGGCCGCGCCTATGTCTGGGAGCGGGAAGGCTACACCTTCGACGCCGGTCCGACCGTCGTCACCGATCCGCCGTGCCTGGAAGAGTTGTTCGCCTTGTCCGGGCGAAAGATGGCAGACTATGTCGACCTCGTTCCCGTTCAGCCCTTCTACCAGTTGCACTGGGAGGACGGACGCAAGTTCGACTACACCAACGACGATGAGAAGCTTTATTCTCAGATCGCGGCGCGCTCCGAGGCGGATGCCGAGGGCTACAAGAAATTCATGGAATATGCCCGCAACGTCTATCGCGAGGGCTATGTAAAGCTCGGGACGACGGCGTTCCTCGACTTCAAGTCGATGATTTCCGCAGCGCCCGCGCTCATCAAATATGAGGCCTACCGCAGCGTATACGCCATCGTGTCACGCTACATAAAGGACGAGCAGCTTCGTCAGGCGTTCAG
Organism: Pacificimonas sp.; assembly: GCA_049683075.1. Taxonomy (GTDB): domain Bacteria; phylum Pseudomonadota; class Alphaproteobacteria; order Sphingomonadales; family Sphingomonadaceae; genus Pacificimonas. Next base: position 1,487 of record JBAUIQ010000138.1, on the reverse strand, counting down.
CTTCCACACGCTGCTCGTGGGCGGTAATCCATATAAAACCAGCGCTATCTACGCGCTGATCCACGCGCTTGAGAAACAGGACGGGGTCTGGTTTCCGAAGGGCGGAACGCATGCGCTCGTTCGTGGTCTTGTAAACCTGTTCACCGATCTGGGCGGCAAGATGCTCCTTGGCAATGCAGTCGAGGAAATCGAGACCGAAGGCGACCTCGTGTCCGCCGTGACATTGACGGACGGCACACGCGAACGGTTCGATGGCGTGGCGTCGAATGGTGACATTGTTCATACCTACGAGAAATTGCTCGGTCGACATGCGCGCGGTCAGAAGGGTGCCAAAGCCCTCAGGCGGAAGCGGTTCTCGCCATCACTCTTTGTCCTCTATTTCGGTGTGAAGGGTGAATATCCCGACGTCCCGCATCACAACATCATGTTCGGCGAGCGGTATAAGGGGCTTCTCGACGAGATTTATGGATCGTCGGATCTCCCTGAGGATTTCTCGCTTTATCTTCACCACCCGACCGCGACAGACAAATCCCTGTCGCCGCCGGGGTGCTCGACCTTCTACGTCCTTGCACCCGTCCCCCACATGGGTCGCTTCACGAAGGATTGGGACGAAGTCGCGGAGGATTATGGCGATCGGATTCTCGCCTATCTCGAAGAGAATCTTCTGCCGGGCCTTCGCGAGAATATCGAGGTACGGCATCACTTTACGCCGAAGGACTTTGGACGCGAGCTGAACGCGCATCTGGGCAGCGCCTTCTCGCTCGAGCCCGTTTTGTGGCAGTCGGCCTGGTTCCGCGTTCACAACCGCGATGATGTGGTGAAGAACCTCTATTTCGCCGGTGCCGGCACGCATCCGGGCGCAGGAATTCCCGGCGTCGTCGGCAGCGCGAAGGCGACGGCCAGGCTGATGCTGGACGACTTTGCGTCGAATCGGCCCGTCGCGGCGTGACCGACCTCGACCGCTGGGCGGCGCAGTCGATTGCGCGGGGGTCGAAGTCTTTTGCGCTCGCCTCCCGCCTCTTCGACGCACCGACGAAGCGGCGGGTTAGGTTGCTTTACGCCTGGTGTCGGCATTGCGACGATGTCGTCGATGGTCAGGAGGATGGGCGCGGGGACGTCGCCGATGCGAGCGGCGCGCTGACTCGCCTTGGAGAATTGCGGGCACGCACATTGGCAGGGCTAGCCGATCCGGCAGCGGAAACCGGGGCCTACGCCGCAATCGGTCAAGTCGCCCTTGAAAGCGGTCTGCCGCGCGAATGGCCACTTCGGCATCTCGATGGCTTCGCGATGGACGCGCACGAGCGTCGCTATAGATCGGTCGAAGACCTGCTCGACTATTGCGAGCACGTCGCCGGGGTCGTCGGGCGCATGATGGCCGTGGTCATGGGTGTCGACGCCGATGACGACGCGGTGATCACCCGGGCGGCGGACCTGGGCCTCGCGTTTCAAATCACGAATATATGTCGGGACGTGCTGGAAGATGCGGC
>JBAUIQ010000137.1:0-7821 GCA_049683075.1 Pacificimonas sp. | reverse complement strand
ACCTATGACGGCGTCTTTATTGATCTCGTCTTCGAAACCGTCAGCGCTTTCGGTACCGTCGGCCTCTCGCGCGGCGCGACGGGCGACCTCGACACGCTGGGGCGCCTCACCATCATTCTCATCATGTTCCTGGGGCGTGTCGGCCCGCTGACGCTTGGTGTCTTCCTCGCGACGACCACCCCGACTCGAATCAAATATCCGTCGAGCAAGGTGTATCTGGGTTAGGGCGCTACTCCGCCGCGACCGCCGTTTCATTCGTTAGCGGCGCGTCCAGACGGTCCAACAACTCCTTAGGCACCACCTGCACGAACTTCGGGAGGGCCTCGTCCCAGTCGTCGAGCAGGCCCTGCGCCCATTTGGACTCGGTCGCTTCGACATGCGCTTCGACGAGGGTGCGAAGTTCTGATGCCCAATGGTCTGTTTCGACGGGGACGGTAACGACGCTTTCAGGGTTCACGCGCGTCTCGAAGTCGCCGTTCGGATCATAGACCCAGGCGATGCCGCCGGTCATGCCGGCGCCGAAATTGTCGCCGACAGGGCCGAGGATGACGGCGCGGCCGCCGGTCATATATTCGCAACCGTTCGCCCCGCACCCCTCGACGACGACCTTTGCGCCGGAATTGCGGACGGCGAAGCGCTCGCCCGCAATGCCCGCGGCGTAAAGCTCGCCGGAGGTCGCGCCGTAGAGCACCGTGTTGCCGATGATGACGTTCTCGTTCGACTTTAGCGGTGAGGAGACGAGCGGGCGGACGATGATCGTCGCGCCGGAGAGGCCCTTGCCGACATAGTCGTTGGCGTCGCCGAGCACCTCGAGCGTCAGGCCCTGGACGGCGAACGCGCCGAGGGACTGGCCCGCCGAGCCGCGCAGGCGGACATGTACGTGACCGGGCGCGAGGCCGTCCATGCCGAATTTCGTGACGATGTGGTGGGAGAGGCGCGTGCCGACGGCGCGGTGCGTGTTGCGGACGGCGTAGGTCAGCTGCATCTTTTCACCGCGTTCGAAGACGGGCGCGGCGTCCTTCACCATATTGGCATCGAGCGTGTCGGCGACCTCGTTCCGGTGCCCCTCGATGTTGAAACGGCGCATGGCGGGATCGCGCATGTCGGGCTTGGCGAGGATGGGATTGAGGTCGAGATCGTCGAGATGCTCGGCCCCGCGGCTGACCTGGCGCAGCAGCTCGGTGCGGCCGATGACCTCATCGAGGCTGCGCATGCCGAGCGAGGCGAGGATTTCGCGCACTTCCTCAGCCATGAAGCTGATGAGGTTGATGACCTTTTCCGGCGAACCGGTGAATTTCGCGCGAAGGTCCTCGTCCTGCGTGCAAACGCCGACGGGGCAGGTGTTGGAGTGGCATTGGCGCACCATGATGCAGCCCATGGCGACGAGGCCGAGCGTGCCGACGCCGAACTCCTCCGCGCCGAGGATGGCGGCGATGACGATGTCGCGGCCGGTCTTCAGGCCGCCGTCGGTGCGGAGTTTGACGCGTGACCGGAGATTGTTCAGCGACAGCACCTGATTGACCTCGGCAAGGCCCATTTCCCATGGCGTGCCGGCATATTTAATGCTGGTCTGCGGCGACGCGCCCGTGCCGCCGGTGTGCCCCGAAACGAGGATGGCGTCGGCATGGGCCTTGGCGACACCCGCCGCGACGGTGCCGATGCCCGCCTCCGATACCAGCTTCACGCAGACGCGGGCGTTCGGGTTGATCTGTTTCAGATCGTAGATCAGCTGCGCCAGATCCTCGATCGAATAGATGTCGTGGTGCGGCGGTGGCGAAATGAGCGTGACCCCGGGCGTGGCATGACGCAGCTTGGCGATCAGGTCCGTGACCTTGAAGCCGGGCAGCTGCCCGCCCTCGCCGGGCTTCGCCCCCTGAGCCACCTTGATCTCGATCTCGGTACAGGCATTCAGATATTCCGCCGTGACGCCGAAACGGCCCGACGCGATCTGCTTGATCGTCGAGTTGGCATTGTCGCCATTGGGGTAGGGCGTATAGCGACGCTTGTCCTCGCCGCCCTCACCGGAGACCGCCTTTGCGCCGATGCGATTCATGGCGATGGCGAGCGTCTCATGCGCCTCCGGGCTAAGCGCGCCCATGGACATGCCGGGCGTCACGAAGCGCTTCCGAATTTCCGAAATACTTTCGACCTCGTCGACAGGGATCGGCTTTCCCGCGGGAACGAAGTCCATCAGGTCGCGAAGATAGATGGGTTCGAGGTCCGCGCAGCCGCGAGAGAATTGCTGGTAGGCGGAATAGCTGCCGGTATCGACGGCCTTTTGCAGGAGGTGGATGAGGTTCGCCTGCCACGCATGCGGCTCCGCGCCGGAGCGGTAGCGGTACATGCCGCCGACGGGCAGCGCGATGACGTCCTCGTCAAAGGCTTCTTCATGCCGGTCGAGCGCGGCTTGCGTCAGGCTGGCATAGCCTTCGCCCGAAATTTTCGACGGCATGCCGGGGAAGAACTCTTTAACAAGGCTGCGCGAGATACCGACCGCCTCGAAATTATAGCCGCCGCGATAGGAGGAGATGATGGAGATACCCATCTTCGACATGATCTTCAGGAGCCCGCCGTCGATGGCGGTTTTGAAGCGCGCGACGGCGTCGTCGAGAGAAAGATCGTCGAACAGGCCGCGCGCATGGCGGGCAGCGATCGCCTCTTGTGCCAAATAGGCGTTTACGGTCGTAGTGCCGACGCCAATCAGGACGGAGAAATAATGCGTGTCGAGGCACTCGGCCGCGCGGACGTTGATGCTGGCATAGGCGCGCAGCCCCTTCGACACGAGATGCGTATGGACGCCCGCCGCCGCCAGGATCATCGTAATGCCCATGCGGTCCGGGCCGATATGCTCGTCGGTGAGGAACAGCTGGGTCTTGCCGGAGCGTACGGCATGCTCGGCCTCTTCCCGTACGCGCTGAATGGCGTCGCGTAACGCGCTCTGGCCGCCATCAATCGGGAAGGTGCAGTCGATTTCCGCCGCCGTATCGCCGAAGCGGTCTTTCAGAAGCTGCCAGTCCCGGTTGGTGAGGACGGGTGACTGGGCCACCATGACGCCGCGCTGGTCGGCTTCCTCGTCGAGCACGTTAGTGAAGTTCGAGAAGCGCGTCTTCAGCGACATCACCCGCGTCTCCCGCAGGGAGTCGATGGGCGGGTTGGTCACCTGGCTGAAATTCTGGCGGAAGAAGTGGCTGAAGGTGCGCGGATTGGGGCTAACGACGCCGAGCGGCGTGTCGTCGCCCATGGAACCGATGGCTTCCTTGCCGTCCTCAACCATTGGCGACAGGATCAACTCCATGTCCTCCATGGTCATGCCGGCGGCGACAAGGCGGCGGCGCAGTTCGCCCGCGTCGTAATCGGCGGCGGGCTGGGGCGCGTCGGCACCGGGAAGGTTCTCTAGCTTGGTGAAGCCGGCAATGAGCTTGGTATAATCCTTCGCCTCAGCGGCGCGGTCCTTGATTTCGCGGTCGTGGTAGAGGCGCGCCTCCTCGAGATCGACCGCGATCATCTGGCCGGGGCCGAGCGCGCCCTTCTCCACGATATTGGCTTCGGCAACGGGCACCATGCCGGTTTCCGAGCCGACGAGCAGCAGATTGTCGCCCGTGATGGTGTAGCGCATCGGACGCAGTGCGTTGCGGTCGACGCCGGCGACCATCCAGCGGCCGTCGGTGGTCGCGAGTGCGGCGGGGCCGTCCCATGGCTCCATGACGGAGGCGAAGAAAGCGTACATGGCGCGGTGATGTTCAGGGAGCGTCGAATCCTTCGACCATGCCTCCGGGATCAGCATCAGCTTCGCCTGCGGCGCGTCGCGGCCGGAGCGCACCATGACCTCGAACGTCGCGTCGAGCGCGGCGGTGTCGGACGCGCCCGCCGGAATGACAGGCTTGATGTCGGCCGACCGGTCGCCGAACGCCTCGGCGGCCATCAGCATCTCGTGGCTCTTCATCCAGTTCTTGTTGCCGCGCACCGTGTTGATCTCGCCATTATGCGCGAGGCAGCGAAAGGGCTGCGCCAGCCACCATTCGGGGAAGGTGTTGGTCGAATAGCGCTGGTGGAAGATGGCGAAGCGGCTGGTGAAGCGCTCGTCGCAGATGTCGGGATAGAAGTCCGCCAGGCTCTCGGCGAGGAACAGCCCCTTGTAGATGATTGAGCGCGACGACAGCGAGCAGATGTAGAAGTCCTTGATCTGCGCGGCGACGACCTTCTTCTCGATACGACGGCGGACGAGATAGAGATCTTTTTCGAACTTGGCCTGATTCTCATAGTCGGCTCCCGGATTGGGCCCGGCGACCATGATCTGCTCGATCTCCGGCCGCGTTACGCGTGCCTTCTCGCCAATGACGGACGTGTCGACGGGCACCTGCCGCCATCCATAGATCTGATAGCCGAAGTCGATGATCTCCGCCTCGACAATGGCGCGGCAGGTTTCCTGATCGGCGAGGCTTGTGCGTGGCAGGAAGACCTGGCCGACGGCGAGCAGCCTGTCGCGACGCGGACGGTGGCCAGTCCGCTCGATATGCTGGTTGAAGAAGGCGACGGGCAGGTCGACCATGATCCCCGCGCCGTCGCCCGTCTTCCCGTCCGCGTCGACCGCGCCCCGATGATAGACCGCCTTCAGCGCGTCGATCCCAAGCTGCACGACGCGCCGAGACGGCTTCCCGTCCGTCGCCGCGATCATCCCCACGCCGCACGCATCGGATTCGAGATCGGGGCGATAGAGGCCCTCGGCGGCGAGCCGGGCGCGTTCGGTTTCGAATGTCATCTACGTGTCCTCTGGAAAAGCGGCGAAGGTGTCGCAAACCTGCTGAAGGTAATAACCGGCACTGCCGTCCGAAGAGATTCCCGACACAATATCCAAATCGCGGATGGTCTTGCTTACCTTCTGGTTACACCATGGAGCGAGGATGCTCGCTTCCATACAAGCAGTCAGCGCGGTTGCCTGAGCCGGGTGATACTGTTCCTCGAGGCCTTCAACTTCTTGTAGGTCCTGGTCGGTTCTCTCGGCCAACAGAGTTAGTTGCATGTGGGCAGAGAATAGCTCTCTCTTTATCTTAGGGCCTTCACAATTGTTCGGCTCTCTGAATGTCGGGTGGATCGACGAACCATCGTAAAGATAGCCGACCCGATTACTGAAGGTATCGTGAAGTTTAACAAAGCTGATACGTTGCGAATAAGGGCTCTCATTATAGGCTAAGTATGTCTGTCCTGCCCAAACGAATATAAAGGGAACGATCATTACTGCGAACGCAGTAAGTAGAATGTAGAGAAAGGCCTTTCTCATTCAAGCCGCCACCTTTTCTTCCGCATCCAGCACCATCAGGTAGCTGTGCATCGACGCGGCCACATCGCGCCCGTCGCGGACCGCCCAGACGACGAGGCTGGCCCCGCGCACGATGTCGCCGGCCGCGAAGACGCCGTTGAGGCCGGTCATCAGGGTCTTGTGATCTGTCCGGAGCGTGCCCCAGCGCGTGACGGCCAAATCAGGCGCGCCGAACATCTTGGGGAGGTCCTCTGGACTGAAGCCAAGCGCCATGATGACGAGGTCCGCCTCTTCGCGAAAATCCTCACCGCCGGGTTCGGGCTGGCGGCGGCCATCGGGACCTGGCGCGCCAAGTTTCATGCGGGTACCGCGCACGGCGCTGACCTGGCCATCCTTGTCATCGAACGCGGCGGGGGCCGCCAGCCATTCGAAGGTGACGCCTTCCTCTTCGGCATTGGCGACTTCACGCGCGCTCCCCGGCATGTTCTCACGGTCGCGGCGGTAGAGGCATTTGACGCTGGTCGCGCCCTGCCGGACGGCGGTGCGGACGCAGTCCATGGCCGTATCGCCGCCGCCGATGACGACGACGCGTTTTCCTTCGGCATTGAATGTGCCGTCGTCAAAGCCGGGAACGTCGTCGCCGAAGCCCTTGCGGTTCGATGCGATCAGATAGTCGAGCGCCTTGACGATGCCGCCCGAGCCGACGCCCGGCGCCTGCAGCTCCCGCGCCTTGTAAACGCCCGTCGCGATGAGGATGGCGTCATGACGGTCGCGCAAGTCGTCCAGGCTCATTTCGCCGCCAACTTCGAAATTGTAGCGGAACTCGATGCCCGCCTCTTCGAGGCGCTTCAGCCGCCGCCCGACGACATATTTCTCCAGCTTGAAACCCGGAATGCCGTAGGTGAGGAGCCCGCCGCCGCGGTCGTGCCGGTCATAAACCGTCACGGCCCATCCCTTGCGGCGGAGCAGCTCGGCGGTGGTTAGACCCGCCGGACCTGCACCGATGATGCCAACCGAACGGTGGGTGCGATCGCGCAACACCTCGATGGGTTTGACCCAGCCCTGCTCCCAGGCGTTGTCGGTGATGTACTTCTCGACGCTGCCGATGGTGACCGCGCCATGGCCGGACTGTTCGATGACGCAATTGCCCTCGCAGAGGCGGTCCTGCGGACAGATGCGCCCGCATATCTCGGGCATCGTAGAGGTGGACTCAGCCATCTCCCACGCCTCTTGCAAGCGACCCTCGGCGGTTAGACGCAACCAGTCTGGAATGTTGTTATGAAGCGGGCAATGGACCTGACAGAAGGGCACGCCGCATTGCGAACAGCGAGAAGACTGTTCCTCGGCCTTGTCGAGAATGAAGCTCTTCGAGATTTCCAGGAAGTCGTCGTCACGCTCGCCCGCAGGGCTCTTCACAGGATAATCCTGATCCAGCTTCGTGAATTTCAGCATATCGGAAGCGGCCATGACGCGTTTGTCGTTCTTTCTGTGAAGTCGGGGGTGGAATAGCAGCTTTCCGAGGTGAAGTCACATCGATAGCCGCATATGCGACAATGAAGATGACCTATATTGAATAAACTCGAACGATATTTGAGAATCCTAGGATCGTCTCCGCACATAAAGGTCGCAAAACGGGCCTTTGCGAATCATGGGGTGCGGGGCCGGGCGCCCGCTGCTAAGCGCGCGCCGGACGCCGCCTGACCGGGCGGGGCCGGATCCGGGAACCCACGTCGATGTCGTTTCTACAGCTGCTGATTATCGCCATCGTGCAGGGCGTGACGGAATTTCTGCCGATTTCGTCGTCGGGCCATCTGATTCTTATCCCGAAGCTGACCGACCTGCCGGACCAGGGCCCGCTGATCGACGTCGCGGTGCATGTCGGTACACTGGCGGCGATCATCGTCTACTTCTGGCGCGACGTCGGCCTTCTGGCGCGCGGCGGGTTTGCGAGCGTCGGCGTCGGTCGCAAGCGCGCGAGCGCCCCGATGGAGATGCGCCTCTTCTGGTATATCGTCGCGGGGACGGTGCCTGCCGTTCTCCTCGGCCTGTTCCTGAAAACGGGCGGCTATCTCGAGGAATTTCGCTCGACGCAGCTCGTTGCGGTGAACCTCATCTTCTGGGGTATCGTTCTCGGCATCGCCGACCGGTTCGGGAAGCAGGAGAAGTCGTTCGAGCAAGTCGGCCTGAAGGACGCGGTCATCGTCGGTCTGTTCCAGGCACTCGCCCTGATCCCCGGCACAAGCCGCAGCGGCATCACGATGAGCGCCGCGCGCTTCCTCGGCTACACCCGCGTTGAATCGGCCCGGTTTAGCTTCCTCCTGTCGATCCCCGCCATTGCGGGCGCTGGGCTGCTCGCCGTCCTCGATTTGGCCGACGCGACGGCGGGGATGCAGCAGGACGCGCTGATCGCGGGCGCGCTGACCTTCGTTGCCGCGATCCTGACGATGGTCTTCCTGATGCAGTTCTTGAAGAAAGCGTCGATGATGGTGTTCGTCGTCTACCGCATCGCCATGGGTGTCGCGCTGCTCATGTTCGTGGCGTGATGCGCTTGTAGCGCTCCCTTC
>JBAUIQ010000136.1:0-1683 GCA_049683075.1 Pacificimonas sp. | reverse complement strand
CGCCTACGAGATCGCCTCGAACCATGGAGGTCTTAGTTTTGCGACGCCGCTGATCGACAACAGCGCGGCGGAGCGCGACACCTTCACGAGCCTGGAATGGCTGGCTGGCTGGACCGCGCTGCATGATCTTGGAGAGCCGGGTGAAGCCGTCCGACATTTTCAGAACTTCGCAAATGCGGCAAAGTTCGCTGCTACACGCTCACGTGGTCTTTATTGGGCCGGACGGTCCGCCGAAGCTGCAGGGCGACAGGATTACCGCGCCTTCTACGACGCGGCTGCACAGAATGAGCTAACGTTTTATGGCCAATTGGCGCATGAGCAGCTTGGTCGGCCGCTATCGATTTCCGGTGGCGATACGCCTCAGCCGACGCCTACCACACTCGCCGACTGGAACAGCGATCCACGTGTAGAAGCGGTGGCGATCTACGGCCAGCAAGGCGACAGTTCAAAGCAGCAGATGTTTCTCACGGCGCTCGCAAATGATCTTACTCGCGAAAAATTGCCCCTTTATTCGGCTCTCGCCAGCCAGTGGGGCTTCCACCACTATGCCGTCCTGAATACGCGCGGCGCGGACACGACGAAGCCGGATGCGGTCATCGACCTCTCATGGCGACAAATGACGCTGCCGCCCACGACGCAGCACATGTGGACGCTGGTGCATGCGATCACCCGCCAAGAGAGCCAGTTCCGGCTCGACGCCGTTAGCCCGGCGGGCGCGCGCGGGCTAATGCAGATCATGCGACCGACGGCGCGTGAGCAGGCGCGAAAGTCGGGACTAAGTTATCGTCCAAACGCCCTCACCAGCGATCGGGGATATAACATTCAACTGGGATCGGCCTATTTCGCTCGGATGCTCGACAATTGGGGCGGCAGCCATGTGCTTGCCATTGCGAGCTACAATGCCGGCCCGGGGAATGTCCGTCGTTGGGTCCGAAATAACGGCGATCCCCGCATGCCGAATGTCGATGTTCTCGAATGGATCGAGGAGATCCCCTTTTCCGAGACGAAAACATACGTCCGCAATGTGCTCGAGAACGCCGTCATTTACGACGAACTGCGGCCCGACCTTAGGAAGGGCGGACCGCAGGAGAACCGGCTGAGCTGGTATCTCGGCAAGAACCAGGTCGGCTAATTCTCAGCCATAGCTATAGCTGAAGCGATATTCGTCGCGCAGCTCGTAGAGGGCGTCGTCGATCTCCCAGCGAGATAGGCGACCGTCGCGGTCATAGTCGGCCAGCCGATCGAAAGCCCGGTTTGCGCGGCGTGCCTCCTTCTTGCCAAGACGTCCGTTCCGGTTACGGTCGAACTCCCACATGACCCAGTGACGGGCAGCGGGATCGTTCTTCAGCCACGGATAAAGACGATGCCAGCCGGTAGAGATGACCGGCCCGTAATAGCCGTAGCCTGCGCGATAGTGGCGGCCATAGTCGAACCCGCGATACCGGTTGTCCCAGCGATAGTTCACGCGGCCCCAGAAATGCGGGCGGTAGATGTAATTCACGCGCGGACGGGCGTGGACGTAACGGCGTGCCTGCTGGCGATCGTAGCGGCGGTCCTGACGCCGCTCATAGCGGCGCTCCGCGCGACGATCCCGTTGCCGATCCAAACGACGCTCGGCGCGGCGTACCTCGCGCACCCGGTCGCGGAGGCGCTCGGCGCGGCGATCCTGGCGCCGATCAATGC
>JBAUIQ010000135.1:0-5300 GCA_049683075.1 Pacificimonas sp. | reverse complement strand
CGGCAATCCTGCGCGCGAAGGGGCAAGCGACGACCGGCGTGGCAGTCGTCCCGGTGGCAAACCGGGTGGTGGAAAACCCGGGGGCGGCTGGCGCGGCAAGGGCGGCAAAAGTGGCGGCGGCAAGCCCGGTGGCAATCGTCGCCGGTCCGGCGGTGACCAGCGGTCCTCTGGCCCCGCCAACAGCTAGCCGAACCTCCCGGAAAATTGCTGCAGTGCAGCATGTTGCATGAAAGTCGCACATCTGCCCGTTTCGTTGGCAGATGTGCGAAATGCGCTGTGCTGAGCGGACTGTCAGGATAGATAGCGCGCCAACGAGTATGCGCGTGGGACATGCCGGGCGGGGAGCCGGGCGTGATGGGCGTGCATCGCTTTTCACGTTTTCCGGAGTTTCCCCTCTTATGAAGAAGTCCACCCTGCTCGCCGTCTCGGCGATGACCGCTCTCCTGGCCGCGCCCGCCATGGCGCAGGATGCCGAGCGCCAGATCCAGAATGACGATCAGGCGCCGTTCGACGATGGCGATCTGACCGAAACGGACGACGGTTTCGACACCAGCAATGTCATTATCGTCACCGCAACGAAGCGTGCGACCAGCCTGCAGGACACGCCCATCGCGGTCAGCGTCACGGATGCCGATACGATCGAGCAGGCGCAGATCCGCGATCTTCTCGACCTCCAATCCGTTGTCCCCTCTTTGCGTGTCTCGCAGCAGCAGAACAGCGCGCAGACGAACTTCATCATTCGCGGCTTCGGCAACGGCGCCAACAACCCCGGCATCGAGCCGTCGGTCGGCGTCTTCATCGACGGTGTCTATCGCTCCCGCTCCGCCGCGCAGATCGCGGACCTGCCCAATATCGAGCGGATCGAGGTTCTGCGTGGTCCGCAGTCGACGCTGTTCGGCAAGAACGCGTCGGCCGGTGTCATCAGCGTCGTCACGCAGGAGCCGCAGTTCGACTTCGGCGGGTCGGCGACGTTCACCTACGGCAATTTCGATCAGATCATCGTCAAGGGTGATGTGACGGGACCGTTGACGGACAATATCGCCTTCGCACTGTCGGGCGACTACAACCGCCGCGACGGTTACATCGATGTCGTCAACCTCGATGAGGAGGTCAACGACCGCGATCGCTGGAATATCCGCGGCCAGCTGCTCTTTGAACCGACGGACGATCTCAGCATCCGCCTGATCGGCGATTTCGCGCGCATCGACGAGGCCTGCTGCGGCGTCGTCAACCTGATCGACGGGCCGGCCGGCAACGCGCTGGCCGCGCTGAACGGTGGTCAGCCCGCGGTCGTTCGCAATGACCCGTTCTCCGACGAGATCTTCCTCAATCAGATCCCCGAAAACGAGATCGACAATTATGGCGGTTCGGCACAGATCGACTATGATCTCGGCGCCTTCTCCATCACGTCCATCACAGCCTATCGCGAAGTCGACGCCGCGGTGAACGAGGAGATCGACTACACTGCGATCGACGTGGCCTCACAGCAGGGCGACACCAAGATCGAGACGTTCACGCAGGAACTGCGTGTCGCGACGGACTTCGATGGACCGATCAACTTCCTCCTCGGCGGCTATTATTTCGACGAGAGCATCGATTTCACGAACAACCTCGATTTCGGCACCGACGCGCGGGCTTATTTCGACCTCCTCGCCGGGGGCGGTATCGGCACCGTTGAAGGCATTCTCGGCCTTCCCGCCGGGACGTTCACGCAGCCGGGTCAGGGCATTACCGACCAGTTCGATTATTCGAATGAATCATACTCGATCTTCGGTACGGTCGACCTCGAGGTCACCGATCGCCTGACGCTGACGGGTGGCTTCAATTACACGGACGATTCCAAGAAGGTCCGTTCGAACGTTATCAACGATGATCCCTTCTCCGCGCTCGACTTCGTTGAGATCGGTGGCGGCCTGATCGCGCAGGGCGCGCTGGCGCAGGGCGTCGGCGATGCGTTGATGCTGGGCCGCGCGGCCACCGCTGAAGAGATTGGCGGGTTCGCCGCAGCCGCACCGGATATTTTCGGTCAGATCCAGGCTGGATCGAACGCTTTTGCCGCCGCCAACAACACGAACCCGGCGCTCAACCCGCTCCTCGGGCTGCAGGCGCTGCAGTTCCTGCCGCCGTTCCTGAACTTCCCGAATGCGGTCGAAGATGGTCGCACGGATGATACGGACTGGTCCTGGACGCTGCGTGCGAATTACGAGGTAACGGACACGCTGTCGGCCTATGCGACCTACGCGACCGGCTTCAAGGCGTCGTCCTTCAACCTGTCGCGTGACTCGCGCCCGACGAGCGACGTCTTTATTCCTGGTTCGCCGGCGACCAACCCTGCGGCATCGCCAATCCGCGACGCCGGTCTTGCCGTACCTAACCTGACGACGGGCTCGCGCTTCGCCGGGCCGGAAGAGTCCACGGTCTACGAACTCGGCCTGAAAGGCGCTTTCGAGTACGCCGCGTTCAACCTCGCCATTTTCCAGCAGGAAATCGATGGGTTCCAGGGCAATACGTTCACGGGCACCGGCTTCGTCCTCGCCAATGCGGGGCAGCAGACCACGACCGGCGTCGAATTCGACGGGACATTTACGCCGGTTCCGGAACTGACGCTGTTCCTCGCGGCCACTTACCTCGACGCCGAGTATGACGAGTTCCTCGAATCGCCATTCGGCGACATTTCTGGCTTCACAGTCGCCGGTGTTCCCGAGCTATCGGCATCGCTTGGGGCCAGCCATACGAGCGACTGGGATTTCGGTCAGGTCATCCTGCGCGGTGATTATAATTATGAGAGTTCCGTGCAGATCGCCGACGGCCTGCCAGGCTTCATCGACCGCAGCCTCGATGACCCTAACGCGCCCGCCTTCGCGGTCGCGCGTCAGTTCAACCGCTCAACAAACGATGTGAACGTCTCAGCGACGCTACGCCTCGACAGTGGTCTCGAACTGTCGGCATTTGCCCGTAACCTCCTCGACGATCGTCGCATCACGACGATCTTCGACGGCGTGGCGCAGTCAGGCAGCGTCTTCGGCTACACCAACCAACCGCGCACCTATGGTGGGTCGGTCCGGTACAAGTTCTAAAAACGAGGGATTTGGCCTTTTAAGGGCGGGCGGTGCCTCGGCATCGTCCGCCCTTTTCTTGTCTACAGCGCTTGTCGCAGCGACCGGCCCCAGGCTACGCTTTTGAGGTAGCCTTCTTCTTCGCTGGGGCCTTCTTTTTCGCAGCAGGCTTCTTCTTCGCTGGTGCCTTGCGCTTCTTTTTCGCCGGCCCCTTGGCGGCGCGTTCGTCGATCAGGGCAGCAGCCTCTTCCAATGTTAGCGCCTCTGGATCGGCGCCGCGTTTCAGGCTGGCGTTTGTGGTGCCGTCCGTGACGTACGGGCCGTAGCGGCCTTCCATCAGTTTGATTTCGTCGCCGGAAATGGGGTGTGCGCCCATGATCTTGAGCGGCTCGGCCCCCTTGCGGCGACCGCCGGATTTGGCGGCTTCGGCGAGCTTGACGACGGCGGCGTTCATACCGGTTTCGAAAACTTCTGCGGTCGATGTCAGCTTCGCATATTTGCCATCGTGGCGGAGATAGGGGCCGTAGCGGCCGATGGACGTTTCGATGTCCTTACCGGTTTCGGGGTGCTGGCCGATGACGCGGGGCAGCGACAGGAGTTTGACCGCCATGTCGAGATCGACGTCGGCGGGCTGGATGTCCTTCGGGATCGACGCGCGGGGCGGTTTCTTGTCCTCGCCCTCCTGCACGAACAGGCCGAAACGACCTGAGCGGATCGTGACGAGTTCACCGCTGAGCGGATGGCCACCAAGCTCTTTTGGATATTCATTCGGGTCGGCACCATCTTCGCCCGAGCGGTTGCCAAATTCGCGTGTGTACTTGCACCCCGGATAATTCGAGCACGCGATAAAGGCGCCAAATTTTCCGCCGCGCAGTGCCAGCCGACCGTCGTCGCAGGATGGGCAAGCGCGCGGGTCGGAGCCATCGCCCTTGTCGGGGAACAGCATGGGTTCGAGGAACTCGTCGATCGCCGCCATGACATCGGATGGCTGGCGCTCCATGATCTCCTGCGTCTTCGGGAAGAAGTCGGCCCAGAAGGCGCGCAGCACTTCCTTGTAATCCGCATCGCCCGCCGAGATGTCGTCGAGCTGCTCCTCAAGTCCCGCGGTGAAGTCATATTCGACATAGCGGGTGAAGAAGCGTTCGAGGAAGGCCGTGAGGAGGCGGCCCTTTTCCTCCGGAATGAAGCGCTTTGAGTCGAGCCGCACATAGCTGCGCGCCTTTAGGACTTCGAGGATGGCGGCGTAGGTCGAGGGGCGGCCGATGCCGAGCTCCTCAAGGCGCTTGACGAGGCTGGCCTCCGAATAGCGCGGCGGCGGCTGCGTGAAGTGCTGGTTCGCGGCGGCCTCGGCGCATTTCGGGGTCGCGCCTTTGTCGATCTTCGGCAGGCGGCGGTCGTCGTCATCAGCGCCGTCCGCCTTGTCGTCGACATCCTCCTGATAGAGGGCGAGGAAGCCCGGGAAGGCGATGACCTGACCAGTGGCGCGCAGTTCCGCGCGGCCGTGTTTGTCGGTTAACGTCACCGTCGTGCGGTCGATGCTGGCGCTGGCCATTTGGCTGGCGAGCGTCCGCTTCCAGATGAGATCGTAGAGGCGGCGTTGGGCGTCGGGAAGACTTTTTAGCTGCTCCGGGCCCTTCGTCAGCGCGGTCGGGCGGATTGCCTCATGCGCTTCCTGCGCGTTTTTCGCCTTGGACTTGTAGACACGCGGGGATTTGGGGAGGTGCTGCGCCGAGTAGCGGTCTTCGATAACGCGGCGCGCCTCGGCGATGGCTTCGCCCGCCATCTCGACGCCGTCCGTCCGCATGTAAGTGATATGCCCGGCCTCGTAGAGCGCCTGCGCGGTCCGCATGGTGTCCGACGCGGACATGCCGAGCTTGCGGCTCGCCTCCTGTTGCAGGGTGGACGTCGTGAAGGGCGGATAGGGATTGCGCGTGACGGGCTTCGTGTCGACGGCGGAGACGCTGTAGTTGCCTGCTTCGACGTCCGCTTTGGCCTCGCCTGCGGACGCGGCGTTGGCGAGGTCGAACTTGTCGAGCGTCTTGCCCTGCCAGCGAACCAGGCGTGCCGGAAACGTCTTGCCGTCCTCAAGCGCGAACGTCGCGGCGACGGACCAGTATTCGCGCGGGTCGAAAGCCTCGATCTCGCGCTCGCGCTCCGTAATCAGGCGCAGCGCGACGGACTGGACGCGACCAGCGGACTTCGCGCCGGGGAGTTTGCGCCAGAGAACCGGCGAGAGGGTGAAGC
>JBAUIQ010000134.1:0-1785 GCA_049683075.1 Pacificimonas sp. | reverse complement strand
CGGACGCAGGCGGATCGCGACGGCCATGATCGCGCATTCACATAGGAACAGCACGGCATAGAGATGCAGGAAGTGCAAAGTGACGATGTCATCGAGGACGAATTTGATGAGGCCATAAGCGACGACGTGAAACAGGATCACGGCTTTGGCCCCGATGGCGGACGCTCTACGCGTAAACAGACCGAACAGCACGACCGTCACGATCGGAATATTATAAAAGCCCGTGAAGATACGGATGATCTGCCACAGCCCTTCAGGCGCGAGGTAGAGTAGCGGCGCGACGGCAAAGGAGAACAGCGCGATCACGAAGCTGGCGATCATGGCGATCCGCACTGTGGCGCGCTCAGACAATGGTGTGGCGCGAGACGGGGCATAAATATCAAGCACGAACAGGGTCGCCGCACTATTGAGCAGAGAGTTGAACGAGCTGAATACGGCCCCGAGCAGTACGGCGAGAAAGAAGCCCATCATCCAGAGCGGCAGCAGGTCTTGAACCAGCGTGGGGAATGCGAGGTCGATTGAGGCGAGGCCGGGCCCGTAAAGATGATAGGCGATGACGCCCGGGATCATCATGAAGAATGGCACCATGATCTTGAAAAAACCCGACAGCAAGACGCCCTTCTGACCTTCTGCCAGACTGCGCGCGGCGAGGGTCCGCTGAATGACATATTGGTTGGTGCACCAATAAAAGAGGTTAGCGATAATCATGCCGGTGAACAATGTGCCGAACGGGGTGGGCGCGGTTTCGTCGCCGATGGCGTTCAGCTTTTCCGGATGATCGGTCAGCAGCCGGTCAACGCCGGCCAGGAATTGTCCGTCGCCCAGTGTGATCAGGCCGAGGGTCAGGACGAGAATGCCGATGATCAGAAGACCAAGCCCATTGATCGTATCCGAGACGGCCACGGCCTTCAGTCCGCCAAAAATGGCATAGAGCGCGCCGACCCCGCCAATGACCAGCACGGTCGCGACGAGGCTTCCAAATTCCGAAAATCCCAACAGGCCCGGCACGTCGAAAATTTTGATGACGGCAATCGAGCCGGAATAAAGGACCGACGGAATGGTCACGAGACCGTAGCCGAGCATGAACAGAACGACGGAGAGCCGCCGCACGTCAGGGTCGAAGCGCTGGGCTAAAAATTCCGGCAGGGTGGTGAAGGCGCCTTTCAGATAGCGAGGCAGAAAGATCATCGCCATGGCGATCGTGCTGATGGCCGCGGTGACCTCCCACGCCATGCTCGACATGTTGTACCCGTAGGCTGAACCGTTCAGCCCGATCAGTTGTTCCGCGCTGAGATTGGTCAGGAGCAGAGAGCCTGCGATGAACAGACCGCCGAGGTTGCGACCTGCGAGAAAATATCCGTCACCGGTCTGAACTTCGTCCCGGGACGCCCGATAGGACACCCATGCGACGGCGGCCATGAAGAGCGCGCAGCTCGCAAGCACAAAGATGAGAGACGATCCGCTCATCGTCCTAGTCTAGGCGACTTCTTCGCCCCGCGCGAGAGTATAGAGCTCGAACCAGCTCTCGCGGTCCATCGGCACGCTTAGCGCTGCGCCGAGCGTTGCGATGCGCGACAGGCGTTTTGTCCCCATGACAGGAATGATCCCAGCCGGATGCGCTAGCAGCCAAGCGACTGCGACCGCCGCCATGTCGGTTCCGTTCGCTTCGGCGATTTCACCCAGACGGCTCAGAAGCTTTTCGTTCCCGCCGTCGAAAAGCGCCCCGCCGCCCAATGGCGACCATGCCATGGGTTTGATATTGCGTTGTTGCAGATAGGCCAGATC
>JBAUIQ010000133.1:0-1958 GCA_049683075.1 Pacificimonas sp. | reverse complement strand
TCGCCGAGATCGGCGCTATGATGGCGGATGTCCTCGATGGCCTCGTCGCCAATGGTCCGGACGGCAACGGCGCGGTGGAGGAAGGCGTCAAGGCCCGCGTCCTCGCGCTTTGCGAACGCTTCCCGATCTACCCGAACCATTAATCCCACACTGTGCGCTGCCCATTCTGTCTGAACAGCGACACGCAGGTAAAGGATTCGCGGCCGACCGAGGACGGCAGCGCCATTCGCCGCCGCCGCCAGTGTCCCGCCTGCGCGGCCCGCTTCACGACGTTCGAGCGCGTGCAGCTGCGCGACCTTTCGATCGTCAAGAAGTCCGGCGACCGTCAGTCCTTCGACCGGGAGAAGCTGGCGGCCTCCATCGCAACCGCCTGCCGCAAACGTCCTGTTGCGGAAGAGCAGATCGAACGACTGGTATCCGGGATCCAGCGTCAGCTGGAGGCGTCCGGTCAGAATGAGATTGAGGCCGAGCGCCTCGGTGAACTCGTCATGGAGGGTCTGCACGCACTCGACGAGGTCGCCTATATCAGGTTCGCCAGCGTATATCGCGAGTTCCGCGAGGCGAAGGATTTCGAGCAGCTGCTGACCGACATGCCGGAGGATGGCGAAAAGCCGGAACCCAAAGACAGCCTTTTCGACTGATATGGGGGAAAAACCCATCATCGTGCTCGTTCGGCCTCAGCTCGGCGAGAATATCGGGACGGCGGCCCGCGCCATGTTGAACTTCGGGCTCACCGAAATGCGGTTGGTGGCACCGCGCGATGGATGGCCCAATCCGGATGCAGGCCCTGCCGCGAGCGGTGCCGACGAGGTGCTCTCGGGCGCGATCGTCTATCCATCCGTCGACGACGCCATCGCCGATTGCGCGCACGTCTATGCGACGACGGTCAGGAAGCGCGGAATGCTGAAGCCAGTGGTCACGCCAGAAGACGCGGCGACCGAAAGCGAAATTCGCCCTGGCAGGACGGCCATCCTTTTCGGTCCGGAAGCGACCGGTCTCGACAACGAGGAAGTGATCCGCGCCCAGTCGATCCTGACGGTGCCGGTCAATCCGACCTTCTCATCGCTCAATCTCGCGCAATGCGTTCTCCTCTGTGCTTACGAATGGTCACGCCGCACGCCACTGGCGATGCCAACGAAGGAAGACGAGCTAGAGGCCGCACCGCAAGCCGAAGTCGACGGCCTTGTTGTGCAACTGACGGCGGCACTTGAGGGAACCGGTTACTTCCGGGTCGAAGATCGTGCGGCGACGGCGCGTCGAACGGTCCGCAACCTCCTGACCCGACCCGGCTATTCGGACCAGGAAATTCGCACACTGCGCGGCGTTGTGAGCGCTTTGACGTCGGCCCGTAGAAGCTGACGCTGCACGTATACTGCACGTTGTCAGTCACGATCTGTTCAGCTACCGTTCAATAGAGGCTTCGACCTTAGCGCGAAATGAAAGAGGGGAAGACCGATGAAATTAGCAGCATTTGTAGCCGCTGTCGGTGTGATCGTCGCCACCGGCGCGTCCGCGCAGGTAACGACCCGAGCTGCGAACGAGGCCGCCGTTCAAGCCTCCGTCGAGGACCCTGACGAGCGAACGATCTGCAAGCGCGAACCGCCACCCATTGGTTCGCGTGTCGGTGGTCGCAAGATCTGCAAGACCGAAAGCGAATGGCAGCGTCTCGCCGAGGCGCATCAGAACGATATCCGCGATTATCAGGACAAGGCCAGCGCTTGGGATACACGGCCATAACGACGGGCCTTAATCTGGTGCCGAATTGATTTGTTGGAGCAGCATGCGATGAAATTAATTTTTTCCGCGGCGGCCATGTCGTTGATGGCGACGACGGCCGTATCCGCTCAGGTAACGACGCGAGCTGCGAATGAAACGGCTGTTCAGGCATCGGTCGAGGACCCGGACGAGCGCACGGTCTGCAAGCGCGAACCGCCACCCATTGGTTCGCGTGTCGGTGG
>JBAUIQ010000132.1:0-4659 GCA_049683075.1 Pacificimonas sp. | reverse complement strand
GAATTCTGGCAGTATCGGCCGCTTGCCGACGGTGAGTCCGCCGCCCGCGTAGACTGGCGGCGCAGCGCCCGTTCCGACGACCTCTTTGTCCGCGAACGGGAGCGAGAGGACCGGGCGACGCTGCATCTCTGGGTAGATGAAGCGCCGACGATGGACTTCGCTTCGAACGGCGGGCGGACGAAGCGCGAGTATGCGAGCCTACTTTGCGCCGCACTCGCGGTGTCGGTCATCGATGCTGGCGAGCTTGTCGTTCTGAAAGCTCAGGGCATCATCCGGGACGGTCTCGACCTCCTGCGTCCCGCAAAGCCTGGACGTGACGTTCCTGCATCACGCGGCGATGTCGCGATTATTGCAAGCGACTGGTTGGCCGATGATACCAAAAGCACGCTTCGGAGATTGAGCGATCTCGGCGTCACGGGCGTCGCCCTCGTAGTCGCCGATCCGGCCGAATGCGATTATACTCTGACAGGGACCGTCAGCGTCGATGCCCTGAACGGAACTTCAGAGCCGAGACGCCTCGACAAGGCCGAAGCGGTCAGCGACCAATATTTTCGCGCTTGGTGCGCTCACCTCCACGCGGTCGAAGAGGCTGCGCGCGGCGTCGGTTGGGGCTTCCTATTTCTTAGGACCGACGCGGCGCCGGCTGATTCGGTCGCAAGTCTCGCCGCCATGATCGGACGACAGTGATGTGGCTGCAGTTCGCGTTTCCCTGGCTGCTCGCAGGACTAGCCATGCTTCCGGTTCTCTATGTCATTCTGCGTCGCATGCCGCCCGAACCGCGCCGCGTCGTGTTGCCGACGATCGTCCTTCTTGGCGAGGACGAAGCGCCGCCGCCAGCCGAGGCGCGGACGCCCTGGTGGCTTCTCCTGATGCGCCTTCTTCTGCTTGCGACGCTCATTCTCGGCTTGGCGGGACCGGAATGGCGTCGTGGCGAGATCGGGGTCGTGCCGCAGAGGATTGCGATCGTCATCGACAATGGATGGGCGGCAGCACCGCGGTTCGCCGAAATGAAGCAGAGTGCCGCCGCTCGTCTTGAGGAGCTGGACGGGACAAGTACACGTGTTCTGCTATTACCGACCGCCGATCGCAAAGATGACGACGCTTTTGCGACAAGGTTTGTCGATCCAGCGACGGCCCTTGCCCAGCTCGGCGCGATTGACGCCAAAGCTTGGGACGTCGACAGAGCGGCCGCCGCCGCCGCGATCCCGCAAGACAGCGCGGTTCTCTGGGTTTCGGATGATCTCGATAGTGATGGCGCTGCGACTTTAGCGGGCGCGGGCGGCGGGCCGCGCGAAATTGCAAGCTTCCCGAGTGCAGAACCCGTGTTCCTAAACGCCGGCGCGACGGCGACCGGTTGGGCTGTCCGGACGGCGCCGATGTTGGTCGGTGGCCGGACGGCTGTGTCAGCGCTGTCCGATAACGGCACGGTGGTGCAAAGCACCCCGGTCGACCTTTCCGATGGCACGGAGAGCGTCCGCATCGATATCCCGCCCCGACAGCGCGCGGACATCGTGCGGCTGTCAACCGGGTCGGGCCCGGCATCTACGTTCGTCGTGCGTCCAGGCACAGGCCGCGCGGACGTCGTCATCGTGGAAGCTGAAGGCGGCGCGCCCCCACTTGAGACCTGATCATTCTATATCGAACGGGCGCTCGCGCCGCATGCCGACGTGGTGCGTCGCAACGCACAGGACGCGCTGACGACCGCAGCCGATCTCTATATCCTCGTGGACCGGCCGGTGGCGACGTCCGAAGCGAGCGACTGGCGCGCGCTCGCCGAGGAGGGCGCAAGCCTAGTGAGTTTTGCCGGACCGCGACTTGCCGAGAACGGCTCGGCCGTCGCCCCCGTCGACTTAAGAAGCGGTGCCCGGGCACTTGGCGGCGTAATGTCTTGGGAAAGTCCCCTAACGCTCGCGCCTTTCGCGAATGACGGTCCGCTGGCGGGTCTGCCCGTCGACGCGGCAACGACGATCTCCCGGCAAGTCCTGACGCGGACCGGAAGCAGCGCAGATGTCTCGATCTGGGCGCAGCTCGAGGACGGCACGCCGCTGGTGACGGCATCGCGCGTGGGTGATGGTTTGCTGATTCTCGTGCATACGGCCGCAACGCCGGGTTGGTCGACGCTGCCGCTGTCCGGCCTGTTCGAGCCAATGCTCGAACGACTGACTAGTGTGTCCCGAAAACCGGATGCCACCGATCTCGACGCCAGCGGACCCTGGCGCCTCGATCGCGAATTGACGGGCGATGGGCGTCTCGTAACGCCTGACCGAGCCGTAGAAATATCCGATGACGAGTGGCGAACCGCCCGCGCGCGTCCGGAGACGCCGCCCGGCCTTTACCAAGACGGCGACGTCACTCGTGCGCTCAACCTGACGAGCATCTTGCCGCAGAATTTTGCTTATCAAGCGTTGCAGCCGGACGGCTTCACGCTAGCGCGAGAAGCGAGCGTGCCGATCCGCGCCGGGCCTTGGCTATTGCTGCTCGCGGCCGCTCTTGCGCTTCTCGACCTCATGATCGGGATTGACTGGCGGCGCATGATGGCCCGCCCTTCGCCCGCCGTCAGTGCCGCCATCATTGCCGCCTGTCTCGTAATCGGCCCGGCACATGCGCAGGATGAGTTCGCCGAACTACAGGTTGCCTATGTCGGCGGCACACCGAATGCGGCGACCATCGCGGCCGGACTTGCACGTCTCTCACAGGTGATTGGCGAGCGGACGTCCGTGTCGCCGGGCGCGCCGGCGGCCATCGATCCCGCCGATCCAGAGATCGGTCGCTATCCCATAATCTACTGGCCCGCATCGGAACGCGGAACAATGACGAGCGCAGAGGCGCGGAACGTGACGGCCTACCTGGCCCGGGGTGGCCTCCTGCTGTTCGATTTTGCGGGTGGCTTCGGAGAGGGTGCGCGGCGTCTCCTCGGCCCGCTCGGCTTGCCTTCTCTGGAAGAGCTTGACGGCGACCATGTTCTGACGCGGAGTTATTATATTCTCGGACAGCCTGCCGATGCCGCGGTTTGGGTCGAGGCCGATACTGAAGGCGATGAGGGCCGCGTATCCGGGGTCGTCATCGGTAGCGGAAATTGGGCCGCGAGCTGGGCCGGGGTTCGTGCCGCCTCCCCGCGACGCCGAGAGCGTGACCTGCGGCTCGGGGTGAACCTGGTCATGTATGCGCTGACCGGCACTTACAAGGCGGACCAGGTGCACACAGAGACCCTTCTCGACCGGATCGGCGAATAGGTGGACGTCTCATTCGCGCCGCTGATACCGTGGCCCGGGCTTGCGGCGGTTGGGGCGCTGTTCGCTCTTGCCATCGCGTTGCAGGCCAATCGGCGGGGTTGGCGCGTTTGGCCGCGAGTTTTGGCGGTATTCTGTCTAATCCTCGCGCTCGCCAATCCGGTCACAACCCGCACCGTGCGAGAGGCCGTACCGGACATTGGGCTTGTCGTCGTGGACCGCAGCGAGAGCATGACGCTCGGCGACCGGACGGTAGATGCCGACGCCGCGCTCGGCGCCCTAACCGAAAACGCGGGTGTCGAGTGGAGCATAGCGGAGGTGTCGCCAACCGCTGACAGCCCCACGGCGCTCGGCGCAGCGATGGCCGATGCCGTCAAGGATATCGAACAAAGCCGCCTTGGCGGGATTGTCCTCATCACGGACGGGATCGCCGACGATGTGACCGCCAAACCGGAGTTGTCGCCGGACGTCCCGGTCCACCTGCTGATCGCGGGTGATCCCGATGCTCCGGACCGACGCCTCATCATCGAAAGCGTTCCGCCTTATACCGTGGCGGGAACGACGGCCGAGCTCGGTGTGCGCGTCGAGGCGGAAGACACCGAGCGGCTGACGTTGACCATCGAGACGGCGCAGGGCACCATGTTCCGCCGAGAGGTCCCGGTCGGGGAGACCGTGCCCATCGCTGTGCCGGTGGCGCGGCGCGGTCCGCTCGATATCTTGGTGTCCGTGCCAACGGCACCGGGTGAAATCACGGACATCAACAACCAGGCCACCGCGCGTCTCAATGGCATTCGCGATCGCCTGTCGGTTCTCCTCGTCTCGGGAATTCCTTATCCGGGCGGCCGGGTTTGGCGAGACCTGTTCAAGGCCGATCCCAATGTCGATCTCATTCATTTTACGATCCTCCGCCTGCCAGAGAGCTTCGATCCCACGCCGCCTGACGACCTCGCGCTGATCCCTTTCCCGGTCGATGAGCTTTTCGAGGAGCGTCTCGGCGATTTCGACCTCGTCATCCTCGATCGTTTCGACCTGACACAGCTGATGGCGCCGCAATATTTCGGATTTCTCGCCGATCGGGTTCGCGAGGGCGGCGGACTCCTCGTCGTCGCCGGGCCAGAATATGATGGGTTCCGAAGTATCGCGAACACCGCGCTCGCGCCTGTCCTGCCGGCGTTGCCGGCAGGTTCAGGGACTGCCCTGCCCTTCCGTCCGGCACTGACCGACGAGGGCGCACGTCATCCAGTGACGTCCGTCCTTCCTCGCTCGTGGGGTGGGACGGACTGGGGCAGATGGCGGACGATGGCGAGCCTCGCCCCGCAGGACGCGCAGATCCTGATGACCGGTACGGACCAGCGCCCTCTCATTCTCTTGAAGCGTGAGGGCGAGGGCCGGGTCGGGATGATCGCCTCTACCGATATCTGGTGGTGGT
>JBAUIQ010000131.1:0-2128 GCA_049683075.1 Pacificimonas sp. | reverse complement strand
GACGATTTCCTGGCTGCGAAGCGTTGCGTCTGGGTAAGCGGTCGTTAGCGAGTTCAAAACCTGGCCACCGACTTGCTGAACCGCCTCGTCGTCCTCACTATCGCCTTCGGGAAGTGGCAAGCGGATCGAGACGACTTCAGGGCTGCCGAACTCCTGCACATTCGCGTTGCCCAGCCCGAGCGCGACGACGCGCGACCGAATATCATCGATCTGCGCCTCTTCCTCGAATCCGATTTGCAGCATGATGCCGCCGGCGAAATCGACGCCGTAGTTCAGGCCGCGGGTCATCAGGCCGTCGACGGCCATGACCACGAGTAAGAGGGTAACCCCGACACCGACATAGCGCCATTTGACGAACTGAATGTTCGTGTTGTCAGGAACGAGCTTCAAAAGTTTCATAGCGCCAGCGCCTTCGGACGTTTTCGATCGAGCCAGAAATGCGCGAACATGCGCGTAACGGTCATGGCGGTGAAGACGCTGGTGACGATGCCAATTGTCAGAACGACGGCAAAGCCCTTGATGGGCCCGGAGCCAAGCCAAAACATGATGACGGCGGCGATGATGTTGGTGACGTTGGCGTCCCAAATGGTACGGCTGGCCTGAGCATAGCCGGTTTCGATCGCCTGACGCACGCGGCGCCCTTTCCTCAACTCCTCACGGATGCGCTCATTGATAAGGACGTTCGCGTCGACCGCCGCACCCACTGTCAGGACGAAGCCCGCAAGGCCCGGCAGCGTTAGGGTTGCGCCAAGAAGGCTCATCACGCCGATGATCAGCGTCATGTTGAATGCCAGTGCGACATTCGACCAGAAGCCGAAGCGACCGTAGGTCACAAACATGAACACCATGACCAGAGCGACGGCCAGAATTGAGGCAAAGCCGCCCGCGCGAATTGAGTCCGCGCCAAGGTCCGGACCGACGGTCCGTTCTTCGATGACCGCCAGCTCGACCGGAAGGCGCCCGGAGCGAAGCAGGATCGCCAATTCGTTGGCGCTTTCCGTGGTGAAGTTGCCAGAGATCACGCCGGATCCGCCAAGGATCGGCGACTGGATCCGCGGCGCGCTGATGACGCCATCATCGAGAATGATCGCGAAAGGGCGGCCGACATTTTCGCGGGTGACACGGGCGAAACGCTGCGCACCCGTCGTATCGAAGCGAAAATTGACGACCGCCTGCCCCTCCTGGAATGTCTGCTGCGCCTCGATCAGCTGATCGCCCGTCACCATAACACGGCGTTTCACGGCGATCGGCTGGCCAGTTTCGAGGTCGGTCAGGATCTCGCTGCCTGGAGGGGCTCGCCCACGGAGAACCGCCTCCGGGTCAGCTTCCAGGTCGACAAGTTTGAATTCGAGCTTCGCCGTCTGGCCGAGAAGGTCCTTCAACGCTTGCGGATCGTCAAGGCCAGGGACCTGGACCACGATGCGGTCTTCGCCCTGCCGGATGATCGTCGGTTCGCGCGTGCCAAGCTCGTCGATGCGGCGACGAATGACCTCAACCGCCTGCACCATGGCGCTATTGACGGCATCGACCTTGCCGCCGTCCGTTGGCGTGAAAACCACGCGGTTGTCGTCGACCACCGAAACCTCGAACGCGCGCGGCGTGCCAAGGCCCGAGGGGGCCGTCAGATTGCGGGCGAGATCGACAACCTCGTCGACGCGTGCACGGTCGCGCACGAGGAAGCTGAGATGCTCGTTGCGAAGCGACACGTCGCCGATCGCGATGGCGCCGCCTTCAGAAGACCGCAGGGCGACGCGAACATTGTCCTCAAGCGACTCAAGTCGGCTTTCAAAGAGGCTGTCGCTGTCGGCTTCGAGAAGGATGTGGCTGCCGCCACGCAGGTCGAGCCCCAAATTCATTTGCGCCTTCGGGGCCCAGTCCGGCCACGTTGCGACCTGCTCCTCGGAGAAGGCATTTGGCAACGCAAACCACAGGCCGATCACGAGCACCGCAACGATGCTCCAGATCTTGGTGGGCGTGAAATCCTGCATGGGTCGGCGTTTCGGCCTAGTCGTTGGCCGCGGCGGGAGCGCCCGGCTGGCGAACCTCGCTGAGCGTACCCTTCACGACAGTCACGATCGTTTGCGACGCGACCTCGACATCGACTTCGGTGTCACGCACCTTCTTCACC
>JBAUIQ010000130.1:0-6905 GCA_049683075.1 Pacificimonas sp. | reverse complement strand
GCACGGCAGGTGTGCGCCTTTCAACGCCGCGGCGCGGCTGTTCCGGACTCGCTTACTCGATCGACTATGTCGAAGCGCCCGAACCGGCGGATGAGACCATAGAGACGCCCGCCGGGACGCTATACGTCGACGGGCCGTCGCTTCTTTACCTGATTGGAAGCCGCATGGATTGGAAGGAAGACGATTTCGTCTCCGGGTTCGTCTTCGACAACCCGAATGCGAAAGGCGTCTGTGGCTGCGGCGAGAGCTTCACCGTTTAAACCGCATCGGGCTTAACGGCGCGCGGCGCGGTCCTGCATGAAGGTCGACAAGCTGTCATAACCAGAGCGCGTAACGCGCGGATCGCAGGGCTTTTCGAGTGTTTGAAGGAGAGCCCGAAGGTCATCCTGTTCACGCACATTGGTCATGTTGGCGTCCCTGTCGTCTCGGGCCATGATCATTCTCATGGGCGTATCTCGCGCCCTCAGTGTTGCAGTGTCATATCAATAAAGCGCAACTGATTAAGAAGTTCCGTCCGCAACCATCTCACAGTCGCTCAGGATAGCGGACGCGGGTCCAGCGCGCCGCGTGGCTGGCCAATCGCGGCACCGCCAACACCGCGTCGAGCGGCCATCCTCCCCCAGCCAAGAGCCGATAGGCGAGCGCGGCGCGTCCAACCGGCTTCGCCACCATCTCGCGTGGCTCGCGTCCCTCCGCAGCCGCCATTCCGCTGGCAATTGCGAGCGAGAGGCCGTCGCCGGTAAAGCTGTGGATGACGGCCAGCTGATCGCCAATGCGAATAGGACCATCATTCGTCCGACTTACGAAGCCGTAGGGCACGCGCGCGATGGCAAGCGGTGTGTCCATCTGAGGCTCAGCTCGATCCAGTTGCGACGCGAGCTGCGGAGCGGCCCGGCCCAGATGGGCCCGCACAGCGTCCCAACCCCCACTGGCAAGATCGCGTTCGGCGAGCAGGCAGAGATTGGCGAGCCCGTCCTCTATAGGCTGCAAACCCGCATAGCCGCCGTCGAAGTGGTGCAGTTCGATGGTGTTTGCGATGGCGCGCGCGTCGGCGTCGGCAAGACGCAGGTGCAGCTTGAATCCTGTAAGGTCATTGCTGATCCGCTCACCAGCCAGGTCTCTTGCGGCGCCGCGAAGATCCCGCTTTCCCGTCGCCAGCCACGTTCTTTCACCCGTGAATGCTCCGTCGTCAGCAAGGTGCGCGATGCCTTCAGACCATCGCCGAACGTCACGGCCCCGGCGCACATCGACACCTCGTCTTCTAGCCTCCTCGAGAAGGCGTTCGTCGAGCCGATACCGGCTGATGCCGAGCGCTTCCCCAGGTAGCTTCGTCTCAGCCGTTCGCGCTTTTGCGACGATGCGAAGCCGCGAAATCGACGCACCGCCGAGGCTCTCGATGTCGATGCCAGCCCGCCTGAGCAGCGCGCGGCCTTCCCACGACAAGAATTCGCCACAGATCTTGTGATGCGGTCCATCACTGCGTTCGAGCAGAGTGACCGCTTCGCGGCGCGCGGCCAATTTAGCCGCCAGGACCGCACCCGCTGGCCCGCCGCCGATCACGAGATTCGGCACGCGCTCCACCATCAGATCCCGCCCGTGACGCCCCAGCGAAACATCGGGTGCCAGCGTATATCCACATCCACCCCGGCCTTGTTTGCGAGCCGCTCCCAATCGTCACGCGTAAATGCACGACGAACGGAGACGCGGCCGTCATGCCGAACTATCGGATGCCAGCGCATAGCCGCCGACAGCGCGGCGAAGCTCCAGTCGGCGACGGAATGACGGTGCAGGTCGTTGATGTGCCACCCCCGAACCGCATGTTGGTCCATCCACCGCATGAACCGCACGACCATGTCGTTGTTCAAGTGATGCGTGAAGAGGGAGGACACGATCACGTCATATTGCTCGTCATGGTCGAACACGTCGCCGATAAGATAGGTCGCCGACGTGCCCGCACGGCCCGCCGCCAGCGCGCCGCCGGCAGCGAGATCGATGCCGGTGAGCCTTGCCTGAATGCCGCGCTTCGTCGCCCAGCGTTCGATCGCGCGCAGCGTATCGCCCTGACCCGCGCCGACATCGAGCAGACTGAAGGATCGCATCCCGGAAACCTGCCGCTCGAGAAAATGAAGCGTCGGGTCATGTCCACGCAGCCACCAGTTCACCTTGGCGAGATCGTCGATAGCGGCGGCGAACTCGGCCTCTGGCAGCGCCGGGTCGTCGATTAGCTCGGTCTCGGCACTGCGTGAGCTCATGCGCTTTTGAAGCGGAAGCTCTCCGCAGCAAGGCCCGGCCCGAACGCCATCGCCATGCCGTTCGTCACCTCGACCTCGTCGGCCAGCATTCCGGACAGGACGAACATCAGCGTCGCGCTCGACATGTTGCCATGCTCGTCGAGAACCTTGCGTGACCGATCGAGCGCATCAGCCGGAAGGTCATAGCCCTTGGCGACGGCGTCGAGAATCGTACGTCCGCCCGCATGGACCGCCCAACGATCGTAGCTTTCCGGGTCCTCGCCGCGCAGCAGGCCGCCATCCGGCGCCTCTCGGCTTGCGGAAAGCGCCGTTTCAATGTGGCGAGGCACTTCGCCGGACAAATGCATGTCGAAGCCGCTGTCGCCGATGCGCCAGGTGATCGCTTCTTCACTGTCGGCAATGGCGGCGGCGCGGAAATCGGTGAGCGCATATCCGGAGGCCGCCGCCGTCACTAGCGCCGCCGTCGCGCCGTCTGCGAACAGCATCGACGAGAGCGTCGTTTCAAGATCGCTCGTGTCCTGGAAATGCAGCGAACAGAGCTCGACATTGACGACCAGAACGCGCGCCTCTGGCATCGAGCGTACGATATGGTTGGCCAGCCGCAAGCTGTTGACCGCGGCATAGCATCCCATGAAGCCGACGACCGTGCGTTCGACGTCGGCGTTGAGATCCATCGCCTTCGCGATCTGTTGATCGAGGCCGGGGGCCGTAAATCCGGTGCAGGAGCAAACGATCAGGTGCGTGATCGACTGGTGGTCGGGATCCAGTTTGGCGATGGCCGCCATGGCGAGGGCAGGCGCTTCCGTCTCATATCGGGCCATGCGCGCGCGCGTGCCGGGATAGTCGCCATGCCGGAAAAACCCTTCGGCGTCCGCGCTCTCGCCATTCGCTTCGCCCGGCGTAAAGACGGAATAGCGATGCGAGATGCCTGCGCGCTTCGCCATGCGCGTGAACAGCTTTCGGTGCCGGTCATCGAGGCGGCTGGCGATCAGGTCCACATAGGCGGCGTGGATATCGTTCGGCGGGTTCGCCGTGGCGACGGCATTCAAATACGCGGTGACCATCGGCTTCGAACTCCAGCCTTCATATCGTCTCGACGTTGCAAGACCTGTTTAACCATAGTCCAGCTATGGCCCGAGGCACCATGCCGCAATTCGCGCCTTTCGTCGCGGCCATCGCCGCCCTTGCCTGCCTCGCCGCAATGGCCGCAGCCCCAGCATCGGCATGTCAGACGTGCGACGAGGATATCGTCGACGTCCTTGATGGATCCGGCGAGCCGCCGCTCGATCTCGATCTCGTGACCGGCTTCAGCTTCTCGAAGTCTGCCGCTTTCGGCGACGTGATCCTAGATGCAGGTGGCCAGGCATTGCCGAGCAATGAGGACCGACCGGGCCTTGTTGGCGAGATCCAGTTGGTCGGGCTGGCGGGACGCGATGTGACGATCGTCTTGCCCAGTGCGATCGAATTGCGGAGCAACGGTGGCGCCGTCCTGACGGTCGCCGACGTCGCGCTCGATCGTCCTGGCCCCTTTCGGCTGGACGAGACGGGACGGCTGGAGATTGGCTTTTCAGGAATCATCGTCGCGAAGGGCGAGCCGCCGCGAGGGAACTACCGCGCCGACTTTACCGTCGAGGCGCATTACGAATAACGGCGGTCGCCGATCACCACGCTAGATCGGACGGCAGCGCGCGCCAGAGTTGGAGGCTGAAGAGATCATTGGCATCGGTCCACGCCGATGCCCTGCGAAAGCCGGACGCGCGGGCGAGGAGCGCGCTCTCTTCCAGGCTATACTTATGACTGTTCGAGATGTGGATGGTCTCGCCCTTGGCAACCGTCCATCTTTTCCCATCGAGCTCGACCGAAGTGTTCGTATCGGCCCGGACGTGCATCTCGATGCGCCCGACGTCATCGTTCCAGAAGCTCTGATAGGACCAATCCCCGCGGCGAAGGTCGGCGTCAAGATCGTCCTCAAGGCGTCGCAGGATCCCAAGAATGAATTCTGCCGTGACGCCTTCGCTGTCGTCATAAGCCGGCTCCAGGATCGCCGCGTCCTTCTTCAGGTCGACGCCAATGACGAGGTGGGCATCGCCGCCGAGCGTGCCCTTGAAGGCGCGAAGCAAATCGACCGCCTCGGCCGACGTCATGTTTCCGATCGTCGAGCCGGGAAAAAACCCGAGCTTCGGCGTGTCCGCGATCTCCGAAGGCAGATCCAATGCATTGGTAAAATCGCCCGGCAAAGGATGAACGGCGAGGCCCGGTACGGCCGCCCGAACACTCTCTGCCGCGTCCGCGAGGAAGGCGGCACTGATATCGATCGGGACATAGGCGCCTGCATCGACCGCCTTGAGGAAAGGCGGCGTTTTCGCGCTCGATCCGCTGCCAAACTCGACGACGGTCCGACCTCTGCCGACACGTTCGGCGATTTCGCCGGAATGGGCCTCGATCAGGCCGATCTCCGTTCGTGTGGGATAATATTCCGGCAGCGCCGTTATCCGCTCGAACAGCTCCGACCCCTGCCGATCGTATAGGTAGCGCGCCGGGATTTCCTTCTGATCGCGCGACAGGCCGCTGACGACCGCGTCGCGGAAATCAGATAGCAGCGCGTCACGCGCGGGCGCAGTTTCGTCGTCTCGGCTCATGAAAATCCTACAGCGTCTTGGCGAGCCTGACGCCGCTAAACTGCCAACGCTGATGCGGATAGAAGAAATTTCGATAGCAATCACGGGCGTGGCCGGGCGCCGTCGCGCAGCTGGAGCCTCGCAGAACGAACTGCCCGCTCATGAACTTGCCATTATATTCCCCGACCGCGCCTGCCGCCGGTTTAAAGCCGGGATATGGCAGGTAGGCGCTGTTCGTCCACTGCCAACACTGACCGTGCGCGTCGGCAAGATGCTCTGCGCTCGCTTCCCATTCCGCCTCGGTCGGCAGCCGCAGGCCCGCCCAGGTCGCGAACGCATCCGCCTCGTAGAAGCTGATGTGCGTCACTGGTGCCGCGGGATCGACGGCACGGCGGCCGCGAAGGGAAAACTGGCTCGGGCGGTTGTCGTCCTCAGCGCGCCAGTACAGCGGCGCTTTGACGCCTTCCTCCTGCACCCACGCCCAGCCGTCCGATAGCCAGAGCGCTGCCGTTTGATAGCCACCGTCGTCGATGAACTCGTCCCACTCCGCATTCGTCACCATCCGGCTGGCGAGAGCATGCGGTTCGAGGTGGACCTTGTGACGCGGACCCTCGCAATCATAGCCGAACCCGCCCCCGTCATGGCCGATCTCAACAAGGCCGCCATCGTGCCGATGCCACGAAAGTCCTGACTCGATGGCTGTCGGATGACAGGCGTCGCGGTCGTAGACAGGCTCGATAGGGTTCTGCGCGAAGAGGTGAAGAATGTCGGTCAACAGCAGTTCCTGATGCTGCTGCTCATGATGCAGGCCGAGTGTGACCAGCGCCTGTGCCTCGTCAGGAAGATCACGAAGGGCATCGCCGAGTGCGTCGTCGACATGAGCGCGATAGGCGCGGATGCGGTCGAGCGTCGGCCGGGTGATCAGACCACGCGCGGACCGGGTATGGCGCGGCCCGGCGGCCTCGTAGTAGCTGTTGAATAGATATGCGAACTCGGGATCGAAGGCGCGGTAGCCCTCGACATGCGGTGTTAGCACGAAGGTTTCGAAGAACCATGTTACGTGCGCCAGATGCCATTTGGCAGGACTGGCGTCTTCCATGGACTGGGGCGTTGCGTCGGCGTCCGAAAGCGGTTCGGCGCGGGCGAGGGTTTCGGCGCGAACTTCGCAAAAACGAGTCCGCAAATCGTCGGCGACGGCCGCCATGTCGATCACTCCTCCCGGCCTGCCCCCGGTACCCAAAGCACATCGCCCCCAGCCTCCGCATTAACTTTACGTGACATGACGAAAAGATGATCGCTGAGGCGATTGAGATAATGAAGAGCTGTCTCGCCGATAGGTTCCGCCGCTGCGGCCGCAGCCGCGTCGCGCTCAGCGCGTCTGACGATGGTACGGGCAAGGTGCAGGTTGGCGGCGAGCGCTGTCCCGCCCGGCAGAACGAAGCTTTCAAGCGCAAGAAGCGCCTCGTTCATTGCGTCGATTTCCCGCTCCAACCGCTCGACCTGCGCAGGAACGACACGAAGCGCGCCATCGATACCCTCCGGTGTCGCGAGATCCGCGCCGAGGTCGAACAGGTCGTTCTGGATGCGCGCCAGCATGTCGTCGTCCGCGCCCTCGGCATGAAGACGGGCGAGGCCGATCGCGGCATTGGCCTCATCGACAGCGCCATAGGCGGCGATGCGCGGGTCAGCCTTCGGACGCCGCGATCCATCGACGAGGCCCGTGGTGCCGTCGTCGCCAGTTCGCGTGTAAATCTTGTTGAGCTTAACCAAAGGCCCCGGCCATCATCGCCAAGACGACGATGAAAATGATCGTCCCCGCCTGCAGGTAGACACGAGTGAACATCAGCTTGTTCGACTTCTTGCCGCCTAAGTCCTTACCAGAGGCCATGACGATGATGCCGCGAATGAGGACGGCCGCCGTCGCAAGAGCGCCAGCAACAATGAGGAAAATGACGAAACCGTTCATGCCCTTTACCTGTGACTTTGCTTCGGCAATGTCACCCCCCGCGAACCGATGTCGCAGGTAAGTAAACGA
>JBAUIQ010000129.1:0-11967 GCA_049683075.1 Pacificimonas sp. | reverse complement strand
GAAGGGCACGCCATTCTTGTTGCAGGTGATATTGGCACGGACGAGCGCCTCCTCGGCATCGGCCCCCGTCAGCCCCTTTGGCCGGAGGTCGACGAGGACGACATGCGTATCAGTTCCGCCTGAGACGATATCGCAACCGCGTTCTTTTAACGTCGCGGCGATGGTCTTGGCGTTGGCGATGACAGCCTGCGCATAGCCGCGGAAGCCGGGGCGCAGTGCTTCACCGAACGCGACCGCCTTGGCGGCGATCACGTGCATCAGGGGGCCGCCCTGTAACCCGGGGAAAACGGCGCTGTTGAACTTCTTCCCGAGCGCCTCGTCATTCGACAGGATCATGCCGCCGCGCGGACCGCGCAGCGTCTTGTGCGTCGTCGTCGTGACGACGTCGGCATAGGGCAGAGGCGATGGATGCTCGCCAGCGGCTACCAATCCAGAAAAATGTGCCATATCGACGTGCAGCTTCGCGTCCACCTTGTCGGCGATGGCGCGGAAGCGGGCGAAATCGATGTGGCGCGGATAGGCACTGCCACCCGCGATGATCAGCTTCGGCTGGCACTCGACGGCCTGCCGCTCGACCTCATCATAGTCGATCAGCTGGGTCTGCTCATCGACCCCATATTGGACGGCATCGAACCACTTGCCAGACATGGCGGGTTTCGCGCCGTGTGTCAGGTGACCGCCCGCGTCGAGGCTCATACCAAGGATCGTGTCGCCGGGCTTCACCAGCGCCAGCATCACCGCGCCGTTCGCCTGCGCGCCCGAATGCGGTTGC
Source organism: Pacificimonas sp. (assembly GCA_049683075.1). GTDB lineage: Bacteria > Pseudomonadota > Alphaproteobacteria > Sphingomonadales > Sphingomonadaceae > Pacificimonas. Next base: position 11,195 of record JBAUIQ010000129.1, on the reverse strand, counting down.
ACATTGGCATAAGCACAGTCGAACAGCTTCATGGCCCGGTCGCGCGCCAGATCCTCAACCGTGTCCGACGGGCCGCAACCCGCATAATAGCGTTTGCCCGGATACCCTTCCGCATATTTGTTGGTGAGGACGGAGCCCTGTGCCTCGAGAACCGCACGGGAGACGATATTCTCCGACGCGATAAGCTCGATCTCGGTCTGCTCACGATGAAGTTCGGCCGCGACGCCGCCAAAGACATCGGGATCGCTGTCGGCGAGCGTGGTCGAGAAGAAGCCGTCATAAGGAATCGTGTCGGGGTTGGTGCTCATGGCGTGGTCAATCCTGGTCCAGCTTGTCGACGCGGCGCGCATGGCGGCCGCCCTCGAACTCGGTTGAGAGAAATTCTTTCAGGCAATCGCGCGCAACCTCTTCACCGATCAGCCGCTCGCCGAGGCAGAGGATGTTCGCGTCGTTGTGCGCGCGGGTGAGGCGCGCCATCAGGCCGCTGGTGCAGTTGGCGGCGCGCGCGCCCTTCGCCTTGTTCGCGGCGAGCGAGATGCCGATGCCGGAACCGCAGACGGCGACGCCGAGATCGGCTTTCCCTGCCCCGACAGTTTCTCCGATCTTCAGGCCATAGTCGGACCAGTCGACGGAATCGGCACTGTCGGTACCGAGGTCGGCGACCTTATAGCCACCGTCAGCCAGCCAGCCTTTTACCTTGTCTTTCAAGGTATAACCGGCATGGTCGGACGCAAGCGCAATGGTGCGGGCGGTGTCGTTGGCGACGGGCATGACGCTACATCTAGTGGTGCCCCGCGCGGGTCGCCACCGATTCCTTGACGAGCGCGGCCTCTGGTCTCACCCGTCCCAATAGGGCCGGTCACCCTTGATCGTGACACGCTCCATCACGCGGCGTGCCGGAAAGTAGTCCGAGGCAGCGAAGTGCTGCACGGCACGGTTGTCCCAAAAGGCGACCGAACCCGCCGCCCAGGTGAAGCGACACTGAAGTTCGGGGTTGGTAGCCTGCTTGTATAAGTGGTTGAGGAGCCAGTCGCTTTCCGCGGCGCTCAGTCCCTTGATGTGCGAGGTGAAGGCGCCATTCACATAGAGGATCGGCTCACCGGTTTCCGGATGCGTCCGGACGACGGGATGTTCCTGCGGCGGATATTTGTCGTGCAGCTCCTCGGGGCGCTTGTTGAGGCGCTTGGCGAAGACTCGCGCAATGTCGTGGACCGCCGTCAGGCCGGTGATCCAGCGTTTCAACTCCGGCGAGAGATTTTCGTACGCCGCATTCATATTGGCGAAGAGCGTATCGCCACCAACCTCCGGGACTTCGACCGCGCGCAGGATCGACCCTAAAGAAGGTTCCGGTCGCCAGGTCACGTCCGAATGCCACATATTCTCGCTGCCCCGGCTGTCCGGGCCATGCTCGATCCGCAAGACTTCCGGGTCCGGCTGTCCCTTCGGCGTTGCCGGATGGATTTCTAGATCGCCGAATGCGCCAGCGAAGCGAATATGAGCGGTGCGATCCAGTGTCTGATCGCGAAAGAAAATGACCTTGTGCGACAGGAGAGCGCTTCGGATGTCCGCGATCTCGTCGGCGTCGAGTTCAATCGAAAGATCGACGCCTTCGATTTCCGCACCAATCATGGGTGTCAGCGGTTTGACGGATAGTTTCGCTTTCGTCGCCATACCCCTGTCCTTTCCCTTCGATTTTACCGCCGGTCAGGCGGCGAGCCTGATTTCCATCCGATCCCAGATTTCGCAGAGCGCGCGAACAAGTTCTTCCATCATCAGCTCATCATGATGCGGCCCCGGCGTGAAGCGCAGGCGCTCCGTCCCGCGCGGCACTGTCGGGTAGTTGATAGGCTGAACATAGACGCCGTATTCCATCAGCAGGATGTCGCTGATTTTCTTGGCCTTCACGGGGTCGCCGACGTGCAGCGGTACGATGTGCGTTGTCGAATCCATCACGGGGAGACCCGCCGCGGTCATCAGCGCCTTCAGCCGTTCCGCGGCAAGCTGCTGCCCTTCCCGTTCTTCCGACGACTGTTTCAGGTGCCGGACGCTTGCCAGGGCCCCGGCCACCAGGACGGGCGATAGGCTGGTCGTGAAGATGAAACCGGGCGCGTAACTACGGATGACATCGACCAGCGTCTTCGATGTCGTGATGTAGCCTCCCATGACGCCGAAGGCCTTGCCGAGCGTGCCCTCGATAATGGTCACGCGGTCGGCGCACTCGTCACGCTCCGAAATGCCGCCGCCGCGTTCGCCGTACATGCCGACGGCGTGAACTTCGTCGAGATAGGTCAGCGCGTTATATTTGTCGGCGAGGTCGCAGATCGCCACAATCGGCGCGACATCGCCGTCCATCGAATAGACGCTCTCGAACGCAATCAGCTTTGGCGCTTCGGGATCGTCGGCGGCAAGCAGTTCTTCGAGATGTTCTAGGTCATTGTGGCGGAAGACACGCTTCTCGCAACCCGCATTGCGGATGCCCGCAATCATCGAGGCGTGATTGAGTTCGTCGGAATAGACGATGCAGCCGGGGAGCAGCTTGGCGAGCGTCGACAGCGTGGCGTCGTTCGAGACATAGCCGGACGTGAAGAGGAGCGCGCCCTCCTTGCCATGGAGGTCTGCTAGCTCGCGCTCCAATTGGATATGGAGGTGCGTGTTGCCACCGATGTTGCGCGTACCGCCCGAGCCAGCGCCAACGTCGTGCAGCGCCGTCTCCATCGCCTCGATGACATCAGGGTGCTGACCCATGGCGAGATAGTCGTTCGAACACCAGACGGTGATCGGCTTCGGACCGTTATGACCTGCAAAGCAGCGCGCGTTCGGATAGCTGCCGCGATTGCGGAGGATGTCGATGAAGACGCGGTAGCGACCTTCCTCGTGCAGGCGGTCGATCGCCTTTTCGAAAATTCGGTCGTAATTCACTTGGAAGAGCCACCCGCCGTTCGCGTTCGAACACAATCTAGGCAAAGCGATCCGATTTTGCAGCCCCCTTTATGTCGCGGTTCCTTGCAATATCCAGGACTTAACTGCGAATGGTTCGCAATTAGAGCGTTTGCGTGACCGTCCCCTAAGTCGTCATCCCAGCGCAGGCTGGGATCCATCTCTGAACCTCTCCACTTGGTACGAAGGCATAGTGATGGATTCCTGCCTTCGCAGGAATGACGTTATGTTTTTGTGCGGAGGCCCCGTGTCCGCGCACATGGTTTACAGTTTTAGATCGCCATGAGGTGGTTCGGCGAAATAGCCGTCTACGGTTTCGTCGGACACATCGCGAAGGTTGGACGGATCCCAGCGTGGCTTCCGGTCTTTATCGATCAGCTGGGCGCGGACACCCTCAAAGAAATCGTGCCCGTCCTTGATGTTGCCGACGACGCGATATTCTCGGCGAAGCGCGCTCGCGAGATCGTCGCCCCTGCCCTTGCGCAAGGCGCGTAAAGTCAACTTCATCGATGTTGGCGACATCTTCATCAGGAGGTCTCGTTGTCCCTCCGCCCATTCATCGCCCATGGAGAGCGAGGTCATGATGTCCTCGACGCTGCCTTTCGCAAAATGCTCGTCGATGGCGGCGCGTCGAGCCGTCAGCGTCGGCGGCTGTTCGGGCATCATCTCGAACTGAATGAAGATGTCGGTCAGGCTGTCGACGCCTGCCGCGAGTGCCTTCAGGAACGCCTCGACATTTCCACTTTCGGTATAGTGGGTCGCGATGCCAGCATAGAGACAATCCGCCGCTTTCAACCGCGCGCCTGTCAGGCCGAGATAGGTGCCAATCTCACCGTCCATTTTCGAAAGGGCATGGGTGCCGCCGACGTCCGGGATCAGGCCGATACCTGTTTCTGGCATGGCGAATAGCGTGTTTTCGGTCGCAATGCGATAGGGCGCGTGGATCGAAAGACCGACACCGCCGCCCATGGTGACGCCGTCGATGAAGGCGAGATAGGGCTTGGGATATGTGCCGATCCGGTGGTTCATCCGGTATTCGTCGGCGAAGAAGTTTTCCCAGTCGGACGAACCCGCTTTCCCCGCATGATACAGCCCGACGACGTCGCCGCCCGCGCAGAATGCGCGCTCGCCCTCGCCGACGATGGAAACGGTCTTGATCCCGTCGTCATCCGCCCAGGCCGCGAGCTGCTTATCAATGGCGACGCACATGCCCCGATTTAGGGCATTCAGGGCCTTCGGGCGATTGAGCGTGATGAGGCCGAGCGCATTGCGCTGCTCGAACAGAACGTCTTCGGTCATTTGCGGTCCACGAGTTTCGGATTTTCAAGGTCCCGCGGCGCGCCGGTTGCGCTGAGACGGGCTAGAAGAACGTCGTCCTCGTTCGAAAGGTCCGCCTCCATATAGGCGATGGTCCTGCCGAGCTTCACGCAGCGGCCGTCGGCGTAAAGCCGCCCCATCATGACGGGGCGAAAGAAGCTGACCTTCATCTCCAGCGTCGGCACGAAAATCTTCCGTCCGGACTTCGCGATCGCCGAATAGGCGGCGGCATCGTCCAGCATCGCCGCAACAATCCCGCCCTGCACCGTACCGTTGGGATTGGAGAAGCCCTCCCCGATGTCGAACTGCATCCTGACCGTCCCCGCCGCGCTGTCGACGGCGAGCGCCTTCATGTTGAGGAGATGCGCAGTGGCGGGCGGGCGCTGGTTGATGCGGTCACGGAGTTCGTCGTCGGTCATGGGCATGGGCGTCGCCTTAGCGAAGGTTTAGACGAGCGCGGGCTGGCGGCTTCGCTAGGCGCTGTCAGAGAAATTCGATGCCCGGAAAACCTCGCTCTGCAAGTGCCGGTCTCAGACTGGCAGCCCCTTCCGTATCCTCGGTAAGAACGAAGCGATGTCGAGGTGCGTCCGGCCACGACGGCTTGCCGAGACGCTTGACGGTCTGGCGAGCGATACCGTCGCCGCCGTGCAGAAATTTGAGATCGCGACCGGCGGCCTCTGCAAGCTGGGCTTCGACAAGCGGGAAATGCGTGCAAGCGAGAACGACGTGATCCATGCGCTCACCCTCAGGCTGGTCGAGGAGACCCCGCATTGCCGCTGCGAAGACGTCCGACGGCGGCTCTTCGCCTCGCAAGACCGCCTCGGCGGCAGTGGCGAGATCGGCGGTACCATGGCGTAGGACCGTGCAGCCTGCCGCGAACTGCGCCTCCAGATCGTCGACATAGTGTTGGCGGACGGTTGCCGGTGTACCGAGGACGCCGATGACGCCCGTCTTCGTCCGCTCGGCAGCGGGCTTGATGGCGGGGACGGTGCCGACGACGGGCAGGTCGAGTGCCGCCCGGACATGCGAGAGGGCGATGGTCGATGCGGTGTTGCAGGCGATGACGGCGATGGCGGGCCGATAGCGCTCAACTAGTCGTCCGAGAAGCGCGGGGACCCTTGCGGCGATCTCGGCCTCGCTTTTCGAGCCATAGGGAAAGCCCGCATTGTCGGCGGCGTAGACGATGGGAGCGGTGGGCAATGCCGCCATGATGGGCGCGGCGACGCTGAGGCCGCCGACGCCGCTGTCGAAAATAAGGATCGGTCCGGTCGTCACGATCCGCCCCTTGCCAAGCGCGGGCTTCTCGGGAAAGCCTCGGCAGCATGATATCGCCGAGCTTTCCCGCCCTTAGAATGCGCCGGACCCGGGCCTCGGCCTGGTCGCGGTCGCTGCATGCCGAGACCGTGTTGACGCCTGCCGACCTGATCTGGCCGCTGTTCGTTCGCGACGGCGACAATGAGCGGGAAGTCGTCACTACGATGCCGGGCGTCGAGCGGCTGTCCGTCGACTTGGTGGTCGAGGCGGCGAAGGAGGCGGCATCGCTCGGCATTCCGGCGATCGCTCTGTTTCCCAATACGCCGAACGACGAGCGGACGGCGGATGGGCGGGCGGCAGTCGATCCGGACAATCTGACCTGCCGGGCGTGCCGGGCGATCAAGGAGGCGGGCGTCGAGGTGGGCATCCTGACCGATGTGGCGCTCGATCCCTATACCGACCATGGTCATGACGGTCTGATGGCGGAGGATGGGCGCATTCTCAATGACGCGACGGTCGAAGTGCTGGCGGCGCAGGCGGTAAACCAAGCCCAGGCCGGTGCGGACATCATCGCCCCCTCCGATATGATGGACGGCCGGGTCGGGGCGGTCCGGACGGCGCTGGAGGCCGAAGGCTTTGAGGATGTTCAGATCATGTCCTACGCCGCCAAATATGCCAGCGCCTTTTATGGGCCGTTCCGGGACGCGGTGGGCTCCGGCGACCGGTTGAAGGGTGACAAACGGACCTACCAGATGGATTTCGCGAACGCGGATGAGGCGCTGCGGGAAGTGGCGCTTGACATCGCCGAGGGCGCGGACAGTGTCATGGTGAAGCCAGGCCTTCCCTATCTCGACATCGTCCGGCGCGTGAAAGACAGGTTCGAACTTCCTGTTTTCGCTTATCAAGTCAGCGGTGAATATGCCATGTTGCGGATGGCGATGGACGCTGGGATCATGGACGCCGAGGCGGGCGTGATGGAGACGCTGACGGCCTTCAAGCGGGCGGGATGTACCGGGATTTTGACCTACTTCGCGCGGGATGCGGCGAGGATTCTCAACGCTTAATCCGCATCGAAGACTTTCTCGCCCGCGAGCCAGGTTTCCTCGACCTCGATCGACCAACTGTCGACGGGATCGACGGCGAAGGGGTCGGAGGCGAGGATGATGAAGTCGGCATATTTTCCGGGGGTCAGGGTGCCGACCATACGCTCTGCCTGGTTGGCGTAAGCCGCGCCGGTCGTGAAGCTGGCCAGCGCCTGCTCGAGCGTCTGCGCCTCGCCCGCATACCAGCCGCCGTCCGGATCGCCGGACCGGTCCTGTCGCGTGACGGCGGCGTGCAGGCCGTAGAGCGGCTCGGACGGTTCGACGGGAAAGTCGCTGCCGCCCGCGAAACGCGCACCGGTTTCGAGCATGGTTTGCCAGGCATAGCCGCCGCGAATGCGGTCGGGCCCGACCCGGTCTTCCGCCATGTTCTTGTCGCTGGTCGCGTGGGTCTGCTGCATCGAAGCGATGATGCCGATCTCGGCGAAGCGGGGCAGGTCCTCGATGGCGACGATCTGCGCATGTTCTACGCGGTGGCGGCCGCCGGGGGCGTATCTCAGGACGTCGGCAAAGGCGTCGAGCGCCTCGCGATTGGCGGCGTCCCCGATAGCGTGAAAGGCGATCTGGTGCCCCCGCCGCGCCGCGCTGACGAATTTGTTGCGGAGTTCGGCACCCTCAACAAAGAGCAAGCCAGTTTCGTCGGGCGCGTCACTATAGGGTTCGAGGAGCGCCGCGCCGCGCGAGCCGAGCGCGCCGTCGCCATAGAGCTTCACCCCGACCAAAGCGAGCCGGTCATCATATTGCCAGCCGGTGGGGCCGTTCGGCGCGATGGCCTCCAGTGACTGCATCCCGCCCGCATAGGCGGCGATGCGTGCCGTCAGCCGCCCGTTCGCGCCATAGCGATTCATCATCTGCCAATCGACAGGCGACGTGCCCATGTCGGCGACGCCCGTCAGTCCGACGGACGCCATTTTCGCCAGCGCCCGGTCGAGCCACAAGGCGCGTTGTTCTTCGGTCGGCATAGGCAGCGCGACCAGGGCCTGCGCCGTGTCGACGAGGACACCCTCCGGATTGCCATCCGGCAGCCGCTCGATCCGACCGCCATCGGGATCGAGCGTCGCCGCCGTCACCGCCCCGCGCCGCAGCGCCTCGCCATTGACCCAGGCGGCATGCCCATCGACCCGTTCGAGGAAGACCGGTCGGTCAGCGACCACGGTGTCCAGCTCCACGGCCGTCGGAAAGCGCCCGAGCGCCCAATTCTCCTGGTTCCAGCCGCGCCCGGTGATCCATTCGAGCTCGGGATTGGCCTCGGCATAGTCGCGGATCGCCGCCAGCGCCTCGTCGAGCGATGTCGTTTGCGACAGGTCGAGCTGCGACAGCTGCTGTCCGAGGCCCATGACATGCCCATGCCCGTCGATCAGTCCGGGCAGCATTGTCCGCTCGTCCATGTCGACGACGTCGCCGCTCGGCAGGTCGGTCGGCGAAGACATCGTACGTGACACGCGGCCGTCGTCGGACACGACCAACGTGTCGAATGTTTGCAGCTGGCCGACACCGTCGAGCGTGTAGCCATTGACGTTTGTGAACACCGTCGCGGCCGACGCCGGAACCGCCATCGACAGCGCCACCGCGAGTGCAGCCGCCGCCGGTTTGTAGGTCACAAAGTCACAGTTGCATCGCGTGAGGGCTGTTTCGCATTTTCCGCGCCCTAACGGGCGGGTGGATCGGTTTGGGCGGGAGGTCCAAAAGTCATTCTTCATGGCCGCTTGGTCAGCGAAATGATCCTACTTTGCAAGAGGGAAGCGCAACCGTCGGTTCTGGCAAACTCTGGTCGCCCGTACAGACTGTCGGCGACGGATGGCGAATCATGCGCAATCGGCTAGCGCTGCGCCCAATGACGATCGCCCTGCCCGCACCGCCGCCCCTGGCGTCGATTGCCTCGCCCTCCCTGTTCCTCGATTTCGATGGCACGCTCGTCGAGCTGGCGCCGACGCCGGATGCGATTGCCGTCCCGAGCGATCTTGCCAGGAGGCTCGAAGCGCTCGCAAATCGGCACGACCAGCGGATTGCCGTCGTTTCGGGTCGTTTTCTCGCTGATATCGACCGGCACTTGGGTAATGCCGAACTGGTCATGATCGGGTCGCACGGCGCGGAAATTCGCGAGCGAAACCAAATGGACGGGCAAAACCGAAACCTGTCTCTGCCGCCGTCCGCACATCAGGCCGCCGATGACTTCGCGGCGCGAACCGAAGGCATCTTGATCGAAAGAAAGCCCCTCGGCATCGGCATTCATTACCGCGCACGACCCGACCTGGCGGATGTTGTCGAGGATTTCACCGCTCGGCTTTCGAAAGAGCACGGACTTCATCGCAAGCGCGGGAAGATGGTGGTCGAACTGACCACTTGTCCTGCCGACAAGGGAACGGCAGTTCGGGAACTGATGGCTCGCACCCCCTTCCGGAACGGCACGCCCGTCTTCATCGGCGACGATGTGACGGACGAAGACGGGTTTCGCGTTGTTGCGGCGCTTGGCGGATTTGGCATTCTCGTTGGCGAGAAGCGGGCAACGGCGGCACGTTATCGGTTGGGCGATGTGGCGGAGGTTCATGCGTGGCTGAACCTCTAAGTTCGCTCGAACTCTGGCCGATCGGAAATTGTCAGATCTCCGCGCTGATCGATGAGCGTGCGGGGCTCGTCTGGGGCTGCATCCCCCGCGTCGATGGCGATCCCGTCTTCTGCTCGCTGTTGAATGGAGGACGCCAGAATGTCGGCGTCTGGCGTTTCGAGCTCGTCGGACAAATCAGCGCGACGCAGGAATATTTGCGCAACACGCCGATCCTGAAAACGCGCCTGGAGGCGGCGGACGGCAGCGCGGTCGACATCCTCGATTTCTGCCCGCGGTTCCGCCGCTCGGGACGGATGTACCGTCCGGTGGCAGTCCTGCGCATCGTCCGGCCTGTCGCGGGAAGCCCGCGCTTGTCGATCAACCTGTCGCCGATGAAGGATTACGGCGCAGAGGTCGCGGAAACGACAAACGGCACAAATCATATCCGCTATCTGGTCGGTGCGCAGGCGATGCGCCTGTCCACGGATGCTCCCGTCGGCTATCTCCTCGAACAGCGGACATTCCGGGTCGAGAGTGACCTGCATTTCTTTCTCGGTCCCGATGAACCGTTCAGCGGCAATGTCGGTCATGAGGTCGAGGCGATGTTCGAGGCGACCGATCATTATTGGCGGCACTGGGTGCGCGGCCTTGCGACACCCATGGAATGGCAGGCGGCGGTCATCAGGGCGGCCATCACGCTGAAACTGTGCCAGCATGAGGAAACAGGCGCGATTGTTGCCGCGCTGACAACGTCGATCCCGGAGGCGCCGGGCAGCGAGCGGAACTGGGACTACCGGTTCTGCTGGATCAGGGATTCCTATTACACGGTACAGGCGCTGAACGGTCTAGGCGCGCTTGATGTTCTGGAGAAGTATCTCGGCTATCTGAGGAATATTGTCGACAATGCACGTGGCGGGCGCGTTCAACCGCTTTATTCGGTGATGGGTAAGGCAGAGTTGGAAGAGACGTTCGCGGGCGATCTGGCGGGCTATCGCGGCATGGGGCCGGTCAGAAAAGGCAACGCTGCCTATTCGCAAGTCCAGCACGACGCCTATGGTCAGATCGTCCTGCCGACCGTGCAGGGGTTCTTCGACCAGCGGCTCTATCGCATGGCCGACCATGGCGATTTCGAAAGCCTGGAAGAGGTCGGCGAAATGGCGTGGAAATTCCACGATCAGCCGGACGCGGGCCTGTGGGAATTTCGGACCCGGCAAGAGGTTCACACCTATTCGACGCTGATGAGCTGGGCCGCGTGCGACCGGCTGGCCAATGTTGCCGAACGCCTGAACCTGCCGGACAGGTCGCGGCTCTGGTCCGAACGAGCGGGCAAAATTCGCAAGTTGATAGAAGTGAAGGCGTGGAACGAGGATGGTGGTCACTATGCGTCGGCAATGGATGGACATCATCTCGACGCCAGCCTTCTCCAGATGATCGACCTGCGGTTTCTGCAGCCGGGCGATGACCGTTTCCAGCGAACCTTCGCAGCGATCGAAACGGCGCTGCGGCGCGGCGAGCACATGCTGCGCTATGACAGCGAAGACGATTTCGGCCGTCCGGAAACGGCGTTCAACATCTGCACCTTCTGGCTGATCGAAGCCCTGCACCTGGCAGGTCGGACGGACGAGGCGCGCGGCCTTTTCGAAACGATGCTGGCACACAGAACGGCGTCCGGGCTGCTGTCGGAAGACCTCGACTTCAACAGCGGCGAATTGTGGGGGAATTTCCCGCAGACCTATTCCCTCGTTGGCATCATCAACTGCGCATCGCTTCTTTCACGGCCATGGAGCGACGTCAGATGAGCCGCCTGATCGTCGTTTCCAACCGCGTGTCGGTGCCGAAGGCGCGCGGCGTGAAAGGCGCGCAGGGCGGGCTCGCCGTCGCCCTTGGTTCCGCGTTGAAGGAGCGGCGGGGCATCTGGTTCGGATGGTCGGGAAACGAAACCCACGAGTTCACGGGCCATCTCGACATGCAGAAGATCGATGGGGTGACGACGGCCACGATCGACCTCGAACCCCAAGATGTCGAAGAATATTATAACGGAT
>JBAUIQ010000128.1:0-4401 GCA_049683075.1 Pacificimonas sp. | reverse complement strand
GGCTGCGACTGTGATCCCGGTGCTGCGCGCTATCGCATGAAATATCGTCAAGGCGACAGGATCATCGAGGTGGACGTGGACGCGCGAACTGGCGATATCCTCCGCATGAGGGACTGACGGGGATTTGCGTGCATGAGAATATTGATCGTCGAGGACGAGCCTACGCTCGGCCAGCAGCTGAAGGAAACGCTCGAAGGCACGGGCTATGCCGTCGACCTGGCTCAGGACGGCGAGGACGGTCATTTCCTTGGCGAGACCGAAAGCTATGACGCGGCCATTCTCGACTTGGGTCTGCCGGAAATGGACGGTCTGACGATCCTCGACAGATGGCGGAAAGCCGACATTACCATGCCCGTCCTCGTCCTCACTGCCCGGGACAGCTGGTCCGACAAGGTGGCAGGGCTCGACAGCGGCGCGGACGACTATCTTGGGAAGCCCTTCAAGATGGAAGAGTTAATCGCGCGGCTGCGGGCGCTCATCCGTCGCTCCGCTGGGCTCGCATCTTCAGAGCTGGAAGCGGGAGACGTCCGCCTCGACACACGCTCCGGCCGTGTGACGAAGGGTGGGAGCCCGGTCCGCTTGACTGCGCAGGAATATAAGCTCCTTAGCTATTTGATGCATCATAAGGGCAAGGTCGTCAGCCGCACCGAATTGATCGAGCATATCTACGACCAGGACTTCGACCGCGATTCCAACACGATCGAGGTTTTCATTACCCGTATTCGCAAGAAGCTGGGCGCGGAGTTGATCGAGACGATCCGCGGGCTCGGCTATACGCTCGACGATCCTGAAAACCGGCCGAAGCCGAACTGAGAAAAGGACGCTGATGGCTCCGTCGGCGACCGACGACATTCCTGCTGCTCTGTCGGCGACCGATAACGTTTTGGCCTCGTCGCCGCAGGCGGCGCTGCGCGACGTGGTGGCCGAAGAAGCGGTTGCGTCCCGCCCCTTCGGTCCGCGCTCGCTGTCGCGCAGAATGCTGGCCATCGCCAGCATCTGGGTCGTCGCGATGCTGCTGGTGGGCGGCTTCATTCTCTCTCGCGCCATCAGCGGGATCATCGTCGATAATTTCGATGCGCAGCTGGACGGTGCGCTCGACACGATGATTGCCAGTGCGGAACTATCCTCCGAAGGCGAGGTTCGCTTGGCGCGTCCGCTCGCCGAGCAGAGCTTTCTGGAGCCGTATTCGGGCCTCTACTGGCAAGTTTCCGCCATTGGACAGGACCCCTATCGGTCTCGATCTCTCTGGGATCGGGCCCTGCCGATCGCGCCGCCCGCTATCGATCATTTTGGGACATTGGAAAGCGGAGCGACGGTTTACGACATGCCGTTCGGCGATGAACTTCTGCGCGTCGTCGAACGTGAGGCGAGCCTGCCCGGTGCCGAGACGATGTTCCGCTTCAAAATCGCGCAGGATCGCACTCCTCTGGATATCGAATTGGGACGGATCCGCCTCACACTATTTTGGTCGCTCGCGCTTCTCGGCGCGGGGTTGATGGCGCTTGCCGCAATGCAGGCAATTTTCGGGCTCGCACCTCTCAGACGCGTACGTGCGGAGATCGCGGCCGTCAGGGGCGGTTCTCGGCAACGTGTCTCAACGGACTATGTGAGTGAAGTCACTCCATTAATGTATGGCATCAATGAGCTGCTGGAGCAGGCGGAAACGCAGGCCGATCAGGCGCGCCTGCACGCGGGCAACCTCGCTCACGCGCTGAAGACGCCGATGACAGTCCTTGTTAACGAAAGTGCGAAAAGCGACGCGCCGTTGGCGGAGATCGTCCAGCGTCAGACCGCGTCCATGCAGCGGCACGTCGACTATCAGTTGGCACGCGCGCGCGCTCTCGGACGGCGCGGCGCGCTGAACATGCGCAGCTCCATCTGGGAAAGTTTAGAGGCGTTGCGGCGCACGATCGAGCGCATCTATCCGGATCGCGTAACCATCGACATCGATGGCGACCGATCCAGCGATTTCCTCGGCGAAAAGCAAGACTTGGAAGAGATGCTGGGCAACTTGATGGAGAACGCTGCAAAATATGGCGGCGGCAGGGTCTTTGTCACCGTTGAGAGCGCCGGACCAAACCTGGCTGTGACTGTCGAAGACGATGGCCCCGGCATTCCTGCCGCGGCGCGCGATCGGATCTTCCAACGCGGTGTTCGGCTAGACACGGACAAGCCAGGGACCGGCCTTGGCCTCGCCATCGTCCGCGATGTCGCAAATATCTACGGCGGCGACATTGAGCTGTCGGAAAGTGATGACCTCGGCGGACTGTCGGTCAGGCTCGTGCTGCCCCGTGCGCGCCAGTCCACGGAAGAGCGCCTGGATGCCCGATGAGGATTCGAACCTCAATTGACGGAGTCAGAGTCCGTAGTCTTACCATTAGACGATCGGGCAGCGTGCCAGGCAGAGCGCGCATATAGGGGGCGTCGCCGACCTGTCAACGGCACGAAACGGCGTGAAATTCGCCGGATTGGGCCGCCAACTTGCCCTTTTTGGCGCGTCCCGCCATATGAAGGGTAGGTTACCGATAAAGGCGAAAGCTTCGCCTCACCGGCACGAATTTGATTTGACTGGTTCGACATATGGCGACGCACGCCGCGACCAGCCCGCCGCCACAGGCCGGGAGGTCCCGCCGAAAGCACATACCGCGCGCGCGCCGCGCCTATGGTGCGCTCGACCTAGGTACGAACAACTGCCGCCTCTTGATCGCGCGTCCGGGATCGGACGGCTTTTACGTCATTGACGCCTTTTCGCGCATCGTGCGTCTTGGCCAGGGTCTTCTCGAAAGCGGCCGGATTGCCGATGAGGCAATCGAGAAAGCAATCGATGCGCTTTCGATCTGCGCGGCAAAGCTCGAGCGCCGCGACGTCTGGATCAGCCGCAATGTTGCCACGGAAGCCTGCCGCCGCGCCGCCAATGGCCGCGAGTTCGTAGAGCGCGTTCATGCCGAAACGGGCATCGCGCTCGATGTCATCACGCCTGCCGAGGAGGCTCGCCTTGCCGTGCTTGGATGTCAGGCGTTGTTCGGCAAGAATTACAGTCACGCCCTCGTCTTCGATATCGGCGGCGGATCGACCGAAATCAGCCTTGTCGAAACCGACGGCCAACGCGCGATCCGGCAGCTTGGATGGGCATCCGTGCCCTGGGGCGTCGTCTCGCTGACGGAGACAGAGCCGCGCCATCATCCTACCCTCGAGAGCCGCGTCACGAGTTTCGACCGGATGCGGGGCCGGGTCGCCGACAAGATCGAGGAGGCAATGCCGATGCTGACACCGCCCGGCGGCTTCTCGGGGCTACAGCTTCTTGGAACCTCGGGCACCATCACGACGCTGACCAGCATGCATCTCGGACTTGAAACTTACGACCGTAGCAAGGTCGATGGGGCGTGGGTGGAGAATGCCGCCATGCGGGCAATCGCCAGCGGCCTATCGCGCATGAGCTTCGATGAACGCGCTGCCCAACCCAGTATCGGACGCGACCGCGCTGACATGGTTGTAGCGGGCTGCGCCATCCTCGACGCCATCTTGGAAGCGTTTCCCACCGAAGAACTCTGCGTTGCGGATCGCGGCATCCGGGAGGGCATCCTGCGTGTCCTGATGGGCCGCGATGGACATCGTTTATGAGCGGCGCAGGCGACGGGCGCCCTGGTGGGGGTAGCGGCAAGACCCGTGTGAAAACCGCACGTCGGCGCACGGCGGGTTCGACGCGGTGGCTGCAGCGGCAGCTGAACGATCCCTATGTGAAGGCGGCCAAAGCGCAGGGCTATCGCAGCCGTGCCGCCTTCAAGCTGCGGGAACTGGATGAAAAGCACGGCCTCCTTTCCGGCAAGCATAGGATCGTCGATCTGGGCGCGGCCCCTGGAGGCTGGACGCAGGTTGCGCTGGAACGAAGACCGAAATCACGCATTGTCGGCATCGATCTTCTTGAGATGGAGCCGATTGAGGGGGCGGAGTTGCTCGTCATGGATTTTACGGACGATGCTGCGCCCGCCGCACTCAATGCTGCGCTTGGTGGCGCGCCCGATCTTGTCATGTCGGATATGGCGGCCAACACGATCGGCCACCGCCAGACCGATCACCTGCGCACGATGGCGCTCGTCGAAATGGCGGCGCACTTCGCGACCGAGGAGCTCGCGCCCGGCGGCGCATTTGTCGCGAAGGTTCTTGCCGGCGGGGCAGACGCGGCCCTTGTTGCCGATTTGAAGCGCAACTTCACCACCGTGAAGCATTCCAAACCGCCCGCCAGCCGCAAGGGGTCTAGTGAGTGGTACGTCGTCGCAACTAGTTTTCGTGGAGAGCGCTAGAGGGCGTGATCGGCGAGGAGTTTGCCAACATCCTGAAGCCCCTGATTGTAGGTTGCGTCCATTGCGTCGGCGTCCGTAAAATCAATTTTGTCGACCGGCG
>JBAUIQ010000127.1:0-6721 GCA_049683075.1 Pacificimonas sp. | reverse complement strand
GCCGTCGTCACCAGTGATGATGACCGACGAGCCCGAGGTGCGGATGGAATAGTCGCCAGCGTCACCCGAGAAGACGATGACATCACCGCCCTGATTGAACGACGGATCAAGAACGACATCGCCGGTTCCGACGATGTTGACGGTCTCGGAATTGTCGCGTGTGCCAAAAACCTCGGTGAGGCCAGTGCCGCCGGCGAAACTATTGTCGCCGGCGCCTAGGATCAAACGTGCCATTTAAAATGCCCTCCTGTGGGAACCTGTTTTCGTAAGTTAGCCGGCGGTGAAGAAATCGAAACCAAGCGCCTGTTCGGCAGTGGCTTCGTCAACGATCGTGTCTGTGACACCATCGGCCACACCTTCAAGCGTGATCTGGTTCAGCGTGCCGTCCGTACCGGTGAATGAGATCACAACATCTTCGTTGTCATCTCCGGCCGTTGCGAAGTCGGCGAAGCCGTCGATGTTGGTGACATCGATCGTGTCGCCCTCTTCGAAGTTCGAGATCGTGACCGAACTTGCGACATTCGCATCGTCGGTGAACGCAACATCGTCGTCACCCGCGTCGAACTGGGCGTCGGTATCGGTGTCGTCGTCGTCATCGTCGTCGAGATCGCCGCCGGTCGTGCCGTCGTCATCATCGCCGTCGTCGCCGTCGTCGCCATCGCCGTCGTCGCCGCCGTCATCGTCACCACCGTCGGTATCGTCGTCGGTGGAGAAGAAATCGCCGATGTCCAACGCAGTTTCAGCAGACGCTTCGTCAGTAATCTCGACGTCGGCATCCAGGTCAGAGGCAATGCCCGTCAGAACGATCGTATTGTTCGTCCCGTCGTCGCCCTCGAACGTGATCGACACATCGTCGCCGTCACGGGCGAACGTCGCGCCATCATCGCTGACGTTGGAGACGACAATCGTGTCGCCGGCGGCAAAGTTTGCGATGGCCACGTTACTGGCGTTGGCCGCATCGTCGATGAACGCGAAATCGTTGCCATCGGCATCGAACTGCGCAGGAGTTGCAGCGTCGTCATCGTCGTCCTGATCGAGATCGCCATCGCTGCCATCGTCGTCGCCGTCATCGTCGTCGTCGTCATCATCGCTGTCGCCGGGACCATCACGATCCTCGTCGCCATTGCGGAAGAAATCGAAACCAAGGGCATCCTCGGCCGAGTCCTCATCGTTGATGAAGGCGCCGTCGGTGTCCGCCTCGATAAAGATCGAGCTGACATCGTTGCCATCGCGGGACGAGATGGTGATCCCATCCGCAGTGGACGAGAAGCTGTAGTCGACATCGTCATCATCCGAACCGAGGATCAGATCACCCTCCTCGAAATTGACGATGCGAACGTTGCTGGCGACGGCGACGTCGTCGGTGAATGCAAAGTTGTCACCATCGGCGTCGAATTCACGGGCCGTCGCCTGGTCATCATCGTCATCCTCATCGAGGCTGACAATCGTCGCAGCGGGGCCATCGGTATCGTTCACGGTAAGCGTAACCGTCTCGGAGACCGAACCGCCATTACCGTCATCGACGGTGATGGTCACATCCGTGTCGCCATCGAAGTCGGCGTCCGGCGTGAAGATCACGGAACCGTCGTCGCCAACAGTGACCGTACCGTTATCGGACGTACCCGAAATCGCGAGAACATCGCCATCGGCGTCGTCGGCCGTGATGTCGAAGGTGAAGTCCGTATCTTCGTCGAGCGTCAGATCGTCATTGTTGATCGTCAGCGTCGGCGGCGTGTTCGTGTCAACCGGCGGCGCAGGAATTTCATCGTCGTCATCGTCGTCGGAGAGGATGGCGATCAGACCACCGACGAGCAAGATGCCGCCGAGGACGTAGAGCGCGGTATACTCGCCGCTGCCGAAGCCATCATTGTCGTCATCGACGTCAGCGGTCATCGTGCCGTCGTCCATCGTGCCGTCGTCCATCTGTGCGAGAAGGATCGGCTCGGCGAGGTTGCCGGCGGCGCCATCGGAAAGATCGTAGACCGCAACGTCATCGGCGTCAGCCTCGGCGGCGAGCGGTGCGGCTACCGCGACGTCGGCAACAATGTCGGTCGCCTCCAGCTTCGCGGCGGCGCTCAGGCCGGCCTCGGCGGAAACGGCAGCAGCCAGGGCGGCGAGGTCGGCGGGTATGGCCTGCGACTGCGTGTTCGCAGCAGAAATACCGGCTTCAATCTCGTTCAGATCATCGATTCGCTTCATGTCTCTCGCGCTCCTCTAGTGTTTTCGTCAAACCCGATCTCGCTTTCGTGATGCATGGCTCAAAGAACCCCGCGACACTGGAAACGACAACGATATCCACCGGATATCTTATGCCGCCGCTTCGCTTTTACTCGAAATGCAGGTCGTCCAAATCTTTCAAACGGTTTTTTGCCGCGCCTTGCCTACGACGGGCTTTCACGTTGTGTCAACGCGAAGTTTTCAGGCAAAGCCACGGGAATTACGATGCTTTCTGTTGTATTCGGTTCAGGTTCGCAGCCTGACCCCTTCTATTTCGTTAAAGCCTCCCTGGCTGACGACGCCCAAAGCAATGGTGGGTTATCCGCTAACCGTCAGAGGGAATGGCGGGTTCCCGGAAATGTCATAACGGTGTCGGGACGATAAAAGGTTAACGACGGCGCCAGGTGGTTCCGTCGGCCCCATCCTCTAAAAATATACCCTCGGACAGCAGCTCGTCTCGAATTGCGTCCGCGCGAACAAAATCACGTTTGGCCTTTGCCTCCGCCCGTTCTGCAATAGCGCGCTCTATCTCCATAGCGGCAATGCCCGGGTCGGGCTCGACGTGCGTACCACGAGCCCAATCATCTGCCGTTTCGGTCAGAAGACCAACTAGGTTTGCCGTTGCCTGCAAACGAGCTGCATCGCCTTCCGTCGCAATTTCAGAGAGGCGGGACAGAAAGGCAGGCGTGTTCACGTCATCCGCGAGCGCCGCGACGGCGATATCATCGGGTTCGTGGGGCGTCGGCGCTTCTCGACCCAGCAAACGATACCAGCGGTCGAGCGTCGCCTTTGCCTGGTCGAGAAGGCGATCCGTCCAGTCGAGCGGCTGTCGATAGTGCGCACTCATCAGCGCGAGGCGGATCGCCTCGCCGCGATGGCCGTCCGCGGTCAGGCTGTCGACCGTGACGACGTTGCCGATGCTTTTCGACATCTTTTCCGCGTCGACGGACAGGAAGCCGTTGTGGAGCCAATATCGGGCGAGCGGTTCGCCATGCGTGCACCGGCTTTGCGCGGCTTCATTCTCATGATGCGGAAAGATGAGGTCCTGGCCGCCGCCATGGATGTCGATCGTCGTCCCGAGATGTTTGGCGATCATCGCGGAGCATTCAAGGTGCCAGCCGGGGCGGCCGCGGCCCCAGGGACTGTCCCAGCCCGGCTGGTCTGCCGAGCTCGGCTTCCACATGACGAAGTCTTGCGGGTTGCGTTTATAGGGTGCGACCTCCACCCGCGCGCCGGCGATCATGTCCTCAGACCGCGCACGGCATAGCGCGCCATAGTCACTGTCGGTCGACACATCGAAAAGGGCATGGCCGTCGGCGATATAGGCATGTCCCCGATCGACCAGCGTTTCGATCATCGCGATCATTTCCAGCAGGTGATCGGTCGCGTGCGGCGCGAAGTCGGGCTCAAGGATGTTCAGCCGCGCCGAGTCCTCCAGATACCACCCTTCAGCCTCGGCCGCGACTTTTGCTGTCGTGCGGTCGCTCTCCATCGCCCGTGCCATGATTTTATCGTCGATGTCTGTGATATTGCGCGCATATTGGACACGCTCGGCGCCATATTCGTGACGCAGCAACCTGTAGAGTGTGTCGAAGGTGACTGCGGCGCGAAAGTTGCCGATGTGTGCGCGCGCATGAACCGTCGGACCGCAAACATACATCTGGACGCGTTTGGGGTCATGCGGGATGAAAAGACGCTTCTCGCGCGCAGCGGTATCGTAGAGCCTGATCTCAGTCATTCGTCGCCCGCCACCAGCGCGTCGAGCGCGTCCCGCTGCTCGTCGCTATACCCTGCCGCGGCATCGATGGCCTCTCGCTCTCGGCGTTCCGCGACGAAATCCTGCACCTCGTGGGCGAGCGCGGACAGCAGCGGTGCGGCCCGCGCATCTGCCAGCCACTCCGGCCGATCGCCGGGAAGGACGTCGAACGCCAGCGTCAGCAGCATCCAGGCGAGAACCGCCAGCATCAGGCCCTTGGCGGCCCCGAACCCCAGGCCGAGAACACGGTCGATCGGGCCGATGATGCTATCCTTCACCCGGCTGCCGATAAGCCGAGAGAACAGACGCACGACGATAAACGCCGCCAAAAAGAGTCCGATGACGGACATGGTTGCCGCCGTCACCGGGCTGTCGACGAACCCCAGCGCCAATTCGCGGCCCTCGTCGAAATAGACGTTCACCGCGAAAATGCCCGCGACCCAAGCCAATAACGACAAGACTTCGACGACGAAGCCGCGCGCCAGGCCGAGGATGGCGAACAGGCCGATCGCTCCGAGGAAGCCGATATCGAAGGCAGTGAGGTCTGACATGCTGCCTCGCCTCTATATCCCGCGTGCGCGCGCCACCAGAGCGCGATCGAGCGCCTGCAGGAAACGCGAGCGGTCTGCTTTCGAAAACGGCGCGGGGCCGCCGATCCCGCCCGTCGCGCCGTCGAGCCCAGCGCGAAGGTCCGCCATGATCGCCCTCGTCGCCACCGCCGCACCAATGCCGGCCTCCGTAAACGGCTTCCCGTTATGACCGAGGACCGTTGCCCCCGCCTTCACGGCGCGGTCGGCGAGCAGAATATCTGCCGTGACGACGATGCGGCCCGGCGCCGCCTCTTCGGCGATCCAGTCGTCGGCAGCATCGAAGCCGTCGTCGACGACCACGCGGCGGACGAGCGGATGGTCCGGAACGCGCAGAAAACTGTTGGCGACAATGGCGACCGCGACCTCGTGGCGCCACGCGACCTTATAGATCTCATCCTTCACGGGGCAGGCGTCGGCATCGACGAGAATGACAGCTGTGAAGCCAGCGTCGCTCATCGTTCCCCACCCGCCAGATGCGCGACAAGATCGGCCAGGTGCGCAAACCCCTCGACCTTCATTCCGGATGGCAGGTCGTCGCCATGCCTGGGCATCAAGGCACGATCGAAACCGAGCTTATGCGCTTCTTTCAGGCGCAGGCCCGCCTGCGCCGCGGGCCGGATTTCGCCAGACAAGGCAACCTCGCCAAGCGCAACGGCCTCGGACGCGACCGTCGTTTCCGTCAGCGCCGTCACGAGCGCGGTCGCCACGGCCACGTCTGCCGCCGGATCGTTGACGCGAAGACCGCCAGCGACGTTCAGATAGACTTCCGCGTTCGAGAAACTCATCCCGCAGCGGGCTTCCAAAACGGCTAAAATCATGGCGAGCCGCCCGCTGTCCCAACCGACGACAGCACGGCGCGGCGTGGCGGCTGAAGCCAAGCGCACCACGAGCGCCTGAATTTCAACCATGACCGGCCGCGTGCCTTCCAAAGCGGGAAAAACCACGGAGCCAGGAAGGGGCGTCTCGCGCTGGGTCAAAAAGAGGCTCGACGGGTTGCTGACCTCGGTCAAACCCTCCGCCGCCATGGCGAAGACGCCGATTTCGTCAGTCGAACCAAATCGGTTCTTTACCGCGCGCAGAATTCGATATTGCAGCGCGCGTTCACCTTCGAAGTAGAGCACGCTGTCAACCATGTGCTCTAGAACACGCGGACCCGCAATGTTGCCGTCTTTCGTAACATGCCCGACAAGAATGACCGCAGTACCTGCTTTTTTAGCGAACCGAATAAGTTCTTGCGCTGCGGCACGGACCTGGCTGACGGTCCCCGGCGCTCCCTCCAGCATGTCGCTGTGCATCGTTTGGATCGAATCGATAATCAGGAGTGCGGGTGGTCGACCCTCGGTCAGCGTCGTCAGAATGTCACGGACCGACGTCACGCTCGCCAGTTCGACGGGCGCGTCGCCAAGGCCCAGACGCCGCGCGCGGAGGCGGACCTGGTCCGACGCTTCTTCTCCCGAAATATAGACGACACGCCCCTGCGACGCGCCATGCGTCCCGGACGCAATGCGGCCTGCCGCCTGCAGGAGGAGCGTTGACTTGCCAATCCCCGGGTCGCCACCGATCAGCACGGCCGACCCCGGCACGAGTCCCCCGCCAAGCGTGCGATCGAACTCCGCAATGCCCGTCGCCGCGCGCGGCGGCAACGGCGTGTCGGCGTCGAGCGTTTCCAGCGCGATCCGCGTGCCGCCGCGGCTCAGCGAATGCTTGGCACTGAACGTGGTCACCGCCACCCCGGCGTCTTCGATCAGGGTGTTCCATTCGGCGCAATCCGGGCACTGCCCCTGCCACTTCGATTGCACGCTGCCGCACGCCTGACAGCTATATTGGGTCTTCGCTTTCGCCATGCGGCGCGCCTAGCCGAACAAAGCGAGTACGGAAAGACGCGATGTCGACCCGCCGGTGGACAGCGGCGCGTCGTCATCGCATGACACGCCGCTCATGCCGAGGAAGAGTGACATGCGCGCCGCCATCCTGCCATTTGCACATACGCCGCTGACGCGCTCGGTCGTCGTCCGGGCACAGTCATGTGCCGGGGCGGACGAGTAACGGATGGCCGATGCACCGCTGATCCTCGACATCGATCTCGGCGCATTGGTCCGGAACTGGCAATGGTTCCGAGACAGAAGCGGGCGTGCCCGAACAGGCGCAGCGGTGAAGG
>JBAUIQ010000126.1:0-5326 GCA_049683075.1 Pacificimonas sp. | reverse complement strand
GCCCTGCACGCGCCACGCTGGCCGCGACACCGAGCCTTCGCGCGCAGCTCGATGCGCAAGGCATCGGACCGCTTCTGCCCTTCGGTCGGGGTGTCGACCTGGCGGCGTTTCCGGACCGCCCGCTTCCAGCGCCCGAAGCGTTCTCATCCGCCGAGGGCCCAATACAGCTGTACGTCGGTCGGGTTGCCGTCGAGAAGAACCTCGAAGCCTTTCTGGAGACGAGCGTTCCCGGCACGAAGGTCATCGTCGGCGACGGTCCCGCCCGCCGAGAGCTCAGCGTTCGGTATCCGGACGCCCTCTTTCCCGGCGCGCTTTTTGGCGACGATCTCGCGGCTGCCTATCAGCATGCCGACGTGTTCGTCTTTCCCAGCCGTACCGATACGTTCGGCATGGTCCTGATCGAGGCTTTGGCATCGGGAACACCCGTCGCCGCTTATCCGGTGCAAGGCCCCATCGACCTCATCACTGCGGACGTGGGCGCCATGGATCAGGACCTCGAGGTGGCGATCCGCGCTGCCTTGACGAAGACCCCCGCCGACTGCCGCGGCTATGGCCGTAGCTTCACGTGGGAAAAGGCGGCGGCCGAGTTTCGCGCCGCCCTTGCGCGTTTCACATTGGAACAGCGCGTCGAAGCCTTTGGCAGTGGTCGCGGTGCGGTCGGGATCGCTTGATAAGAACGCCCCCCAGGCCTATAACATTGCGAGCAACAGGCCGTTCCCGAAAAGGGGGCGGCCCTTTTTATATCCGGGAGACAAGGATCATGGCACAGGAACATCCTCTGATGCCGCACGCCACCGCCGAGTGGCTGGTCGACAATTCGACGCTCAGCTTCGATCAGATCGCGGATTATTGCGGCCTGCACATTCTCGAAGTGCAGTCGATCGCCGATGAAACGGCGACGCACCGGCACATCCCGCGCGACCCGATCGAGGCGGGCGAGCTGACCAAGGATGAGCTGAAGGCGGGCGAGGACGATCCGAAACACAAGCTGCAGATGAGCCACGGGCCCGAGCAGCAGCTGCGCACAAAGGGGCCGCGCTACACGCCGGTGTCGAAGCGAGTCGATAAGCCGGAGGGCATTGCTTGGATCGTCCAGAATCACCCGGACATCCCGGATTCCAAGATCTCCAAGCTGATCGGCACGACGAAGAATACGATTCAGGCGATTCGCACGAAGACGCACTGGAACATGGAGAACATCACGCCGAAGGATCCAGTCGCGCTGGGTCTCTGCGCGCAGCGCGATCTCGACGCGCTCGTCGAGGCGGCGGCGAAGAAGGCCGGCGTCGAGATTTCCGATCCGAAGTTCGAAAGCGATCGCGCCGCGCTGCTCGAAGAGCTGAAGGCGGAGCGCGAAGCCGCCAAACGCGAGGCTGAAATGGTCGCCGAAGCGGAAGCTGCGGGGCTGGAACCGGGCACGCTGCCCGAAGCGAAGCCGGAGCTCGATCCGTGGGGTGATCCGGTTAAGAATTGACGCGCGCGGCGGAGCTCAGTGCGCCGCCGCCCATGTCTTGCCGGTGCCGACGTCGACGACGAGCGGCACGTCGAGTTCGACCACCGGCGCGCAGGCGTCTTCCATGACCCGCGCGATCACTTTGCCCGCGGCCTCGGCGTCCGCTTCCGGCACTTCGAAGACCAGCTCGTCATGCACCTGTAGGAGCATGCCCGCGCTCGATAGTCCGGCGTCCGCAAGCGCGGGTTCGATCCTCACCATGGCGCGGCGGATGATGTCGGCGGCGCTGCCCTGGATAGGGGCGTTGATGGCGGCGCGCTCGGCGAAACCGCGCTCATTCTGGCGCGAAGATTTGATCGACGGCGTGTGCGTCCGGCGGCCGAACAGGGTTTCGACATAGCCCTTCTCGCGCGCGAACAGCTTGGTCTCGTTCATATATTTCCGAATGCCGGGGAAGCGTTCGAAATAGCGGTCGATGTAATCGGCCGCTTCGGACCGCTCGATGCCGAGGTTCTTGGCGAGGCCAAAGGCGCTGATGCCGTAGATGATGCCGAAGTTGATCGCCTTGGCCTGACGCCGGATCAGCGGGTCCATGTCCTTCACCGGCACGCCGAACATCTCGCTGGCGGTCAGCGCGTGGATATCGATGCCGTCCGCGAACGCCTGCTTTAGCTGCGGAATATCCGCAATGTGGGCGAGGAGGCGCAGCTCGATCTGCGAATAGTCGGCGGCTAGGAGGACATTGCCCTCTTCGGCGACGAACGCCTCGCGGATCTTCGCGCCCTCCTCGGTGCGGATTGGAATGTTCTGCAGGTTCGGATCGGACGAGGAGAAGCGCCCGGTCGTCGTCGCCGCCATCTGGAAATTCGTGTGGACCCGGTTCGTGTCGGGATTGATCGCGGCAACGAGCGCGTCGGCATAGGTCGTCTTCAGCTTCGACAGCTGGCGCCAGTCGACGACGACGGTGGCGATGTCGACGCCCTCGGCTGCGAGGCGTTCCAGCACCTCGACGTCGGTGGACCATGCGCCCGTCTTCGACGATTTCTTGCCGCCTTCGAGGCCCATTTCGCCGAAGAGGATTTCGCCCAGCTGCTTCGGTGAGCCGATGTTGAACTCACGGCCCGCCAGCTCATAGGCGCGCGCTTCGAGCGCGGTCATGCGCTCGGCATAGTCGGCGCTGAGCCTAGAAAGCGCTGCACGGTCGACGGCGATGCCGCGCTTTTCCATGCGCGCGACGACAGGGACGAGCGGGCGTTCCAGCCGCTGGTAGACGGTGGTCAGCCGCTCCCGCCACAGACGTGGCTTCCAGACCTCGTGCAGGCGAAGCGCCACGTCGGCATCCTCGGCAGCGTATCGGGTGGCTTCGGGCAGCGGTACGCGGTCGAACGTCACCTGCGATTTGCCGGTGCCCGCGACGTCCTTATACTTGATCGTGTCGTGATCGAATTCGCGCTTCGCCGCCGGGTCGAGCCCATGCGCGCCGCCGATATGACTGCCCGCCTCCAGCGCATAGCCGATCATCATGGTGTCCTCGACGGGCGCAAGGCCGATGCCTTCCCGGTTCAGGAGCACGAGGTAATCATATTTGAGGTTGTGACCGATCTTGAGGACGGCGGGGTCTTCGAGCAGCGGTTTCAACGCCGCCAGCGCCTCGGTCTTGTCGATCTGCGTCGGGGCTTCGCCGAGAAGGCCGTCGTCCGAGACATGGGCGAGCGGGACATAGCATGCCTTGCCGGGCACCGTCGCCAGCGACACGCCCACAATCTCGGCGCGCATGGCGTTCAAATCATTGGTTTCGATGTCGAAGCCAACGCGGCCCGTCGCGCGCGCCTCGTCGATCCATTTGGACAATGCGTCCATGTCAGTGACGGTTTCATAGGCATCGACGTCGAATGGCACCGCTTCGACCTCGACCGCCGCGCCGGGGGTGGCGGGTTTTGGCGTGCCGGACGCACGAACGCCGAGCTTCGCCAGCATGGTCTTGAAACCATGATGTTCGAGGAATTCCTGCAGCGGCTCGGTCGCGGGCTCTGCCAGCGTCAGCGCGTCCAGCGGCTCGGCGAGATCCCAGTCGCAATAGAGCTCGACCAGCTTGCGGCTGATGCGGATGTCCTCGGTCGAGTTCTGGATGTTCTCGCGCAGTTTGTTCTGTTTGATGTCGTCCGCATTTGCGATGACGCCTTCGACATCGTCGTATTCGAGAATCAGCTTCGCCGCCGTCTTGGGCCCGACGCCCTTGACGCCCGGAATATTGTCGACGCTGTCGCCCATCAGCGCGAGGAGTTCGCCGATCTTTTCGGGCGGGACGCCGAACTTCTCCTCAACTTCGGCGGGGCCGATCCGGACGTTCTTCATGGTGTCGTACATGTTGACCTGATCACCCTCGACCAGCTGCATCAGGTCCTTGTCGGAGGAGACAATGGTCGTCTTCCAGCCCGCTTTCGTCGCGGCCTTGGTATAACAGGCGATGATGTCGTCCGCCTCGATGCCCTCGGCCTCGATGCAGGGCACGGAAAAAGCGCGCACGGCGTCGCGGATGATCGGGAATTGCGGCACGAGGTCCTCGGGCGGATCGGGCCGGTGCGCCTTGTAATCGGCGTACATCTCGTTCCGGAAACTGTGCGATGAATGATCGAGGATGACGGCCATGTGCGTCGGACCGGCGCCCTCGCCGCCTTCGTCGTTCAGCTCGTCGATCAGCTTCCACAGCATGGAGGTGAAGCCGTAAACTGCGCCTGTCGGCTCGCCATGTTTGTTCGTGAGCGGCGGCAGGCGATGATAGGCGCGGAAGATATAGCCGGAGCCGTCGACGAGGTAGAGGTGATTCTGCTTTTCGGACATGGCCGCGGGCATAGCGAACCCGCGGCACGCCCCCAAGCCGCTTCGACCTGTCGGCTTTCACGGATTGCTTTCTGCCGTCTGGCGCTGTTCGTGGGACGCCAAACCTGGGGAGGTTCGAATGATGACTGGTCTTCGCGTGATTTTCGTTTGCTGTGCAGCGCTTTTTTCGACCGGCGCGGTCGCGCAGGAAGGGCCGTCGCCCGCCGACGCGGCAACGGCGCGCCTGAACGCCGCCGTCGCCGAACGCCTGCCGATTGCCGATCAAGGCGATTTCGACGACGCCCGACGCGGCAAACTGGCGGAGATCGAGAGCGGCATCGTTCTCGGGCCGGACGGTGAGACCGTGTTCGATGTCGCGCGGTTCGGCTTCCTCGAGGGTGATGCTCCACCGTCGGTGAACCCGTCGCTTTGGCGTCAGTCGCAATTGCTCTCCGAGCATGGCCTGTTCGAGGTGACGGACGGCATCTGGCAGGTGAGGGGTTATGACCTCGCCAATATGACGGTGATCCAAGGCGCGACGGGCTGGATCGTAATCGACCCGCTGCTGGCCGTCGAAACAGCGCGGGCGGCTCTCGATCTCGTCAACGAGACATTGGGCGAGCGTCAGGTCAGCGCCGTCATCTTCACGCACAGCCATGCCGATCACTTCGCGGGCGTCGCTGGTCTGGGCGCAGGGTCGGACGTCCCCGTTTATGCGCCGCATGGCTTCCTCGCCGAATCGGTCAGCGAAAACCTTCTCGCTGGACCGATCATGCAGCGCCGCGCGCAGCTGATGTTCGGACGCGAGCTGCCCGTGGGACCGCGCCAGCAGGTCGGTGTCGGGCTCGGACAGGCGCTCGCCACGGGGACACAGTCGCTGCGCGCGCCGACGGAAGAGGTCGGGGCCGAGGGCGGCACGCGGGTCATCGACGGCGTGACCTTCGAATTTCTCGATGCGGCGGGCACCGAAGCTCCGGCGGAGTTCGTGTTTTTCCTGCCCGAGAAGAGCGCGCTCATCATGTCGGAGGTGACGTCCGGCACGCTGCACAACGC
>JBAUIQ010000125.1:0-4525 GCA_049683075.1 Pacificimonas sp. | reverse complement strand
ATGCGGCCCTGACCAGCGCGGCACGCCAGCGGCTGTATCTGCTCGGCATGCCGGAGGGGGTCATTGACGAGGTCGCCCGGCGCGGCAGGCCGCAGACCACGATTACCGTGCGCGCGCCGCGCGGCGGCGCGATCACCATGCTGAGTGTCAGGCCGGGAATGACCGTGATGGCGGGTCAGACGCTGGCCGAGATCAGCGGATATAGCCCGATCTGGCTGGAGGCCGCCGTGCCCGAGGCGCTGGCGACCGAGGTGCGCGTCGGCCAGCCAGTGAACGCCGCGCTGACCGCCTTTCCGGGCGAACGCTTCGATGGACGCATTACCGCGATTTTGCCAAGCGCAGCCGACGCGAGCCGCACGATCACCGTCCGCGCCGCACTGCCTAATCCCGATTTGCGCCTGAAACCGGGCATGTTCGCCGAAGTGAGCCTGTCGCCCCAGCGCCGCCGTGCGCTGATCGTACCATCCGAGGCGGTCATCCGCACGGGCACACGGACGCTGGTGATGATCGCGGAGAAAGGGGGCCGATACCGTCCCGCGGAGGTCCGGATCGGGCGCGAGGCGAGCGGCCGGACGGAAATTCTCGCCGGGCTTGCGCCGGGCGAGGAGGTTGTGACCTCCGGGCAGTTCCTGCTCGATTCCGAGGCAAGCCTCGCGGGCCTCGACGTTCGCCCGGTCGACGCGCCGTCGGAAGCGGCGCGGAATGGCGCGGCTCAGGATGAAGAGCAGCCGCAGACCTATAGCGCGACCGGCACGGTCCAGAAGGTTTCGGAGGGCAATGTGACCCTGCGCCACGGCCCGGTACCGGCGCTGAAATGGCCGGGAATGACAATGGCATTCGCCGTCGACGCGTCCGCGGAACTGGACGGGCTCGAAAAAGGCGACCGGGTCAGCTTCACCTTCGCGCAGGAAGACAGCGGACCGCGCGTCATGTCGATCGAGAAGGCCGGCCAATGATCGCCCGGATTATCGACGCTTCGATCGCCAACCGCATCTTCGTGGTTCTGGCCGCCATCGCGCTTGCGCTGGCCGGACTCTGGGCGGTGCGAACGACACCGGTGGACGCGCTTCCCGACCTTTCCGACGTGCAGGTGGTTATCCGCTCCAGCTATGCAGGCCAGGCCCCACGCATCGTCGAGGACCAGGTCACCTATCCGATGGCGACAACCATGCTGTCGGTCCCCGGCGCGAAGACAGTGCGAGGCTATTCCTTTTTCGGCGACAGCTATGTCTATGTCATCTTCGAGGACGGCACCGACCTCTACTGGGCGCGCTCGCGCGTGCTTGAATATCTCAATCAGGTGCAGGGCAATCTGCCGGACGGGGTCTCCAGCACGCTCGGCCCCGATGCAACGGGCGTAGGCTGGATCTATGAATATGCGCTGGTGGACCGGACCGGCGGCCATGACCTTGCGGGGCTCAGGAGCCTGCAGGACTGGTTCCTGCGCTACGAACTGAAGACCATCCCCGGTATCGCCGAGGTCGCCAGCGTCGGCGGCATGGTCAAGCAGTATCAGGTGGTCCTGGACCCCTATCGCATGGCCTCGTTCGGCGTGACGCATGCGGAGGTCGTCAAGGCGATCCAGGCGGGCAATCAGGAAACCGGCGGCGCGATCGTCGAGATGGGTGAGGCCGAATATATGGTCCGCGCGTCCGGTTATCTTGGGACTCTCGCGGATTTCCGCGCGCTTCCGCTTCGCGCGGAGGCGGGCGGCGTGCCGGTCACGCTGGGCGATGTGGCGAACCTTCAGATCGGCCCCGAACTGCGGCGCGGGATCGCCGAACTGAACGGCGAAGGCGAGGTCGCAGGCGGCATCGTCATTCTGCGCCAGGGCGCGGATGCGCGCGGGGCGATCAAGGCGGTCGAAGAGAAGCTCGCGCGGTTGCAGGACAGTCTGCCAGGCGGCGTCGAGATCGTCACGACCTATGACCGCTCGCAGCTGATCGACGCCTCGGTCGAAAACCTGACCGGCAAACTGATCGAGGAATTCATCGTCGTCGCGGTGGTCTGCCTGCTGTTCCTGTGGCACGCCCGTTCGGCGCTGGTCGCGGTCGTGACGCTGCCATTGGGCGTCCTCGCGGCCTTTATCGTGATGCGCCTTCAGGGCGTGAACGCGAACATCATGTCGCTTGGCGGCATCGCCATCGCCATCGGCGCGATGGTCGATGCCGCAGTGGTAATGATCGAGAATGCGCACAAGCATATCGAGCGCTGGACGGAGAAAAACCCGGACAGCGCGATGTCGGCTTCGGAGCGTTGGCGGATCATCGGCGACGCGTCGAAGGAGGTCGGCCCGGCGTTGTTCTTCAGCCTGCTGATTATCACGCTATCGTTCCTGCCGGTCTTCACCCTGCAGGCGCAGGAAGGGCGGCTGTTCGCGCCGCTGGCCTTCACGAAAACCTATGCGATGGCGGGCGCGGCGATCCTGTCGGTCACGCTGGTGCCGGTGCTGATGGGTTGGCTCATTCGCGGCAAGATCCCTGCCGAGGACAAGAACCCCATCAACCGCGCGCTCACAAACGCCTACAGGCCCGGGCTCGACCTTGTGATGCGGCGGCCGAAGACCACGCTGGCGATCGCCGGTCTGATCTTCCTGACGACGCTGATTCCCTTCTCGCGCCTTGGCGGCGAGTTTCTGCCACCGCTCGACGAGGGCGACCTCCTCTACATGCCGAGCGCCTTGCCCGGCCTGTCTCCGGGCGAAGCCTCCGCGCTGCTGCAGCGCACCGACCGGCTGATCAAGTCGGTGCCGGAAGTGGACACTGTGTTCGGAAAGGCGGGCCGCGCCGACACGGCCACCGATCCTGCGCCGCTGACGATGTTCGAAACGACCATCCGCTTCAAGCCACGCGCGGAATGGCGGGACGGCATGACGCCGGACAGGCTGGTCGACGAACTCGACCGGGTGGTGCGCGTGCCGGGTCTTGCCAACGTCTGGGTGCCGCCCATTCGGAACCGCATCGACATGCTGGCGACCGGCATCAAGAGCCCGATCGGTGTCAAGGTCTCCGGCGAGGATCTCGCGGAGATCGAGCGTGTCGCCCTACGGGTAGAGGAGGTCGCGAAACAGGTCGAAGGCGTCAGTTCCGTGCTTGCGGAACGCTTGACCGGCGGACGCTATGTCGATGTCGATATCAACCGGACCGCCGCCGCGCGCTACGGTCTCAACATCGCGGATGTTCAGCAGATCGTCTCAGGTGCGATCGGCGGCGCGAATGTCGCGCGAACGGTGGAGGGACTGGCGCGCTATCCGGTCAACGTCCGCTATCCGCGCGAAATCCGCGATAGTGTCGGCGAACTGCGTCAACTGCCGATGCTCACGCCGTCGGGCCAGCAGATCACGCTGGGCACCGTCGCCGACATCCGCGTCAGCGACGGCCCGCCCATGCTGAAGAGCGAGCAGGGACGTCCCACCAGTTTCGTCTATGTCGACGTGCGCGGACGAGACCTCGTCTCCGTGGTTGGGGATCTGCAGGAAGTGATCGCCGCCCAGGTTGACCTGCCGGCGGGGATCAGCATCTCCTACGCCGGACAGTTCGAATATCTGACCCGCGCCTATGAGCGGCTCCAGATTGTCGTCCCGGCCACGCTCGCGATCATATTCCTGCTGCTTTACATCATCTTTCGCCGCTGGGACGAGGCGCTCCTCATCATGGGAACGCTTCCCTTCGCGCTCTCGGGCGGGTTCTGGCTCCTCTATCTCATGGGCTACAACCAGTCCGTGGCGACCGCGGTCGGCTTTATCGCGCTGGCGGGCGTTTCCGCCGAGTTCGGCGTCGTCATGCTGATCTACCTGAAGGCGGCGCTCGAAAAGCGGGGCGCGGACCCCGACGCTGAAACCGTAGATACGGCGATCCGCGAGGGCGCGCTGCTTCGCGTCCGCCCAAAGGCGATGACGGTCGCGGTTATCTTAGCCGGGCTGTTCCCGATCCTGGTCGGCACGGGCGCGGGCTCCGAAGTGATGAGCCGCATCGCCGCGCCAATGATCGGCGGCATGATCACCGCGCCGCTATTGTCCATGTTCGTCCTACCCGCCGGCTATCTGCTGATGCGGCGCCCGCGACGAACGAAATCAGTTCAACCCGAAGGAGAAAAAGAATGCGTACCACAGTCTACATGATGATGGCGGGGGCCTCGCTGGCCCTCGCGGCCTGCGATGCCGCGCAGGAAACGGCCCCGATGGCCGATACGCCCATGGCCGAGGCCGAGATGGCGATTGATGACGAAATTGGCATGCCCGGTGAGATGGATATGCCCGGCGGCATGATGGAGGGTGCCGAGGCGGGCCGCACGGCCAGCGCGGACGGCACGGTCACGGCCATCGACGATGCCGCGGGCACGATCACCATTGATCACAGTCCCGTTCCCGCAATGGACTGGCCCGCCATGAACATGGCCTTCACCGCCAGCGAAGAGCAGCGCGCCTCCGTCGCAAAAGGCGACAGTGTGACATTCGAATTCCGCGAAACCGATGCGGGAACTGAAATCCTCTCGCTGACGAAAGACTAGAAATTTCAGGAATGCG
>JBAUIQ010000124.1:0-3018 GCA_049683075.1 Pacificimonas sp. | reverse complement strand
GCGGTGATGAGCGAAGTGGGGCAGCGAGATGCAGGCGATGCGCCGATCCGTCATAATGCGCCTCCCACACGCCCGGCCGGTCGCCGCGCGTCCGAAACAATTCCGCTCGCCAGCGCGGCGCGCCGGGGGCTTTCTCGTCGTGCGGATCGGGGAGCGAGGGCAGCGAGGTCACGCGCCAGCGCCGCCGTGCCGCCGACAGGTTCGGGTGCGCGTTGAAGCGGATGAGGAAGACGGGCACGCCCTGTCGCTCCGCCCGCATGGCGAGGCGCTTGGTCGCGGTGAAGTCGAGCGCCTTCGGGTCGCCCCAGATTTCGCCGACGATGGCGGTCAGCGCGCGGCATGACAGGCCCTCCTCCAGCGTCCAGAGAACGTCGGCGGCGTGGCGCGCGCAGGCGAGGACCAGCTTGTCCGCGTCTGCGCCGTAGCGGGCGAATGCCTGTCCGTAGGGACGTCCGGTCTCAAGGCCGGACATGCGGTCCTGTACCCAGAGAAGCTCGCCGGTACCGCGCGGAATTTGTGCCAGGACGAACCCCGCCGCCGCGACATCGCCGCCGTCTGCAAAGGCTTCGGCCAGCTGCGGCGGGCCCGGAAGGACAGGCGGCGCGGGCTGGCCGTTCGGAACGGCCGATTCGTGCCGGCCGGGGACGTGATTGTCGTTCGAAACCAGTGATAAAGGGGGGTGTGGGCGCGGGACATCCATGAGCGTTTCTAAAGCATATGTTCCTTATTTGTTCCAGATAAGGCCAGCAAATGCACGCGGAGTCAACGGGGCCGTAACGGCCATGCGGAAGCCGTTGGGGAGTCGATAGAAATGGAGAAACGACACGGCAGCGGAGCCGTGCGACTCGGGGGCTAGCCGGTCAGAATATTCATCCCGTGCCGTACGCGCTGCGTACCGCCGATGCTGGCGCTCGCATCGCGGCGCTTGATCGTGTTGACATAGGTCCAGTCGCAGCGGGCCTCGTCGGCGGCAAGCGTCACGACGCCATAGCCGCGCTGGCTGGCGTCCATCCATTTCAGCTCGGGCGACGATCCGATCATCGCAGCGGCCATGGTCTTCGGATCGGTGCGATTGAAATAGGCCTCGAAACCGGGGGAGGTAACGGAGGAGACGCCGAATTCGACGCCGGCGGGTGCGCCGTCCTCGGCAAGGTCGAACGCCCAGCTGTTGTGGCTGTCGCCCGCCAGCACGACGAGGTTGGCGTCCGCAGCCTGTGCCGAAGAGAGCAGCCGCTGGCGCGCGGCGGGATAGCCGCCCCAGGCATCGAGATTGGCGGGAATGCCGACTTCGGCGAGGCCGAGCGCGGCCTGAATACGCTGCTGGACAAAGGCAGGCGCGGCGGGGTCGATCCATTCGGTCGTCGCGAGGGGGGTAAAACCTTCGCCGACCAGCACCTGCTGCGCCAGCACCTGCCAGCGTTTGCCGTCGCGCGTCGAGCGGGACAGGCCATCGGACAGCCAAGCCTCCTGTGCCGCGCCCATCATCGAGCGTGCAGGGTCCGACCAGTCTTGGTCACGGATGCGCTGCAGCGCATCCGGGAAGCTGCCGGTTTCCGCAACGATCCTGGCAACATCGACCTGCTCGTCGCGGCCCTCGACGCGCGTGTCGAGCCGGAACAGGGTCGCAAGATCGCCAATCTCGTAAGCGCGGTAATTGTCGTCCGAGACCGGCATCCAGTGGCGATAGGCGGCGCGCGCGACTTCTTTCCGGACCTGCCAGTCGCCTTCGGTCTCTGGCTGATGGTTCTGTGCGCCGCCCACCCATGCGTCGTTCGTGAACTCGTGGTCGTCCCAGATGGTAATCATCGGCCGCACCTGATGCAGCCGCTGCAGATCGGGGTCGGCGCGGTAGACGG
Organism: Pacificimonas sp.; assembly: GCA_049683075.1. Classification (GTDB taxonomy): domain Bacteria; phylum Pseudomonadota; class Alphaproteobacteria; order Sphingomonadales; family Sphingomonadaceae; genus Pacificimonas. Next base: position 1,162 of record JBAUIQ010000124.1, on the reverse strand, counting down.
CGTAGCGGCGGTGATAGTCGTCGAGCGTTACGATCTCGCCCGCCGGATCGACCTCGCGCCCGGCGACGATGTCCTTTTCCGACGGATAGTTGCCGAGCTCATATTCGTAGAGATAATCGCCGAGATGGACGCTGAGGTGCACATCTTCGCGCGCAGCGGCGTGGGCATAGGCGTTGAAGAAACCGAAGGGCAGGTTCGAGCAGCTCATCACCGCCATGACGAAGGGATCGAGCCCGCTTTCCGGGAGCGTCCGCGTGCGGCCAATGTCCGACGTGGTGCCATTGGGCGCACGGAAGCGGAAATAATACCAGCGTGCGGGGTCGAGGCCCGTGACGATGGCCTTGGCACAATGCCCGGTGGCGACGCTCGCGAGCGTTTCGCCGCGGGTCACGATGTGGCCGAATTCGGGATCCTCGGCAAGTTCGTAGGACAGCCGCGTTTCGTCGCCCGCGCCGACATGGCGGGTCCAGATTAGAACCGAATCATGCTGAGGTTCGCCCGATGCGACGCCATGCGTGAAGCCCTTTCCTATCGTCGCTGCGAGAAGGCTTCCGGGCAGGGTGAGGGCAGCGGCCCCGCCGAGACCGGCGGCAAGAAAATGGCGGCGGCGCAGCGTCAGACTCATGATCGGTTCCTCCCAAGTCGCAGGCCCTTTAGGGTGACCGCGTGACAGAGACTTTACGCCCGATCGTCTTCGCCCGCTATCCGGAAGCGGGTCAGTGCAAGACACGAATGATTCCAGCAGTTGGGGCGGAGGGCGCGGCGGACCTCCATCAGCAGCTCGTCGAGCGTACGCTTGACCGGCTCGCCGACCTGTCGCCGGAAGTGGCCTATACGGGCGCGGACGAGGTGCGGTTTCGAGACTGGCTCGGACCGGATGTGCGCCTGTTCCCGCAAGCGGACGGCGATCTTGGGGAGCGGATGCTCGGCGCGCTGTTCCCGGGCCCTGCCTTGGTCGTTGGTAGCGATATTCCGGACATTTCTGAAGCGGCAGTATGCGAGGCTATACGGCTGCTCGAGGAGCAATTTCTCGTCCTCGGCCCAGCGGACGACGGCGGCTTTTGGCTGGTCGGGATGCAGCGCCCGTTGCCGCGTCTATTCGACAATATCGACTGGGGGTCGGACCGCGTGCTGGCCCAAGTGACGGCGAACGCTCATGAAG
>JBAUIQ010000123.1:0-1575 GCA_049683075.1 Pacificimonas sp. | reverse complement strand
CCGCCGAGCGAAACCTCATGTACGCCCGCCGACGCCATCTGCGCGCGGACCTTGTCCATCAGGCGGAATTTGCCCTCGCCCTGATGCCCGACATGATAATCGTCAATGCTGGCGATCGCGATCGACTTCACACCACGCGCCAGCATGCCCTCGATATGCTCGTCGGTCATGATGTCGCCCGTCGTCTGCACCGCGACGCGCGGCGGCACATCGGGCCAGCGCTTCTGGATGCCCTCCAGCAGCGGGTAGAACAGCTCCTCGCGAAACCCGTCGATCAGTGGTTCGCCGCCCGCCAGCACGATCAGCGTCGGCTTTCGCGTGCCGTCCTTGTCGATGTAGCTCATATCATCGGGCAGATTGGCGAGAATGGCAGGCCACGCCGCCTGCCCCTCGCCGATGACGCGCGTCAGGTCGTCCCGGACATAGGGGCGGAACCGGTCATCGTAGCAGTGTTTGCAGCGCCGATGGCACGCCCAGCTCATCACCCAGTAGATCGCCTGCATTCGACCGTTCCCAACTTCAATATTCCCTGCCGTCATAGGACCGTACGCCTGCAGGCGGAACATCGTTACCGCGACGCTGTTGGTATTTCGAAAGCTCAAACCGAAAGAGGACCGACCGCCATGGACATTTGGACGCAAATCGAAAACGACCACAAGGAACTGAAAGCGCTGGGCGAAGATGTGAAGGCATCCGTCGGCGGTGATGGCCCGGCCAGCCGCGACAATCAGTTCGACCTGTTCGACGTGAAGCTACGCCGCCATCTCGCGGCTGTCGAAGACGTCGTTCTGCCGCCGCTCGAGAAAAAGCCGGACACCAGCGCGACCGTCCACGAAATCGAACAGCATCATAAGTCGATGCGCCGCGACCTCAACGCACTCGATCGGACCAACAAGCAGGACGAAACCTGGACCAAGGAGTTCGACGTCGTGCTTGGTCAGCTCGACAAGCTCTGCAAGCGCCATGAAGCTCTGATCGCCAAAGCGCAGCCACTGGTAAACGCCGAAGAGGGCGATACCCTCGGAGAACGTTATACGAAGGCGAAGCTGAAGCGTATCCCGGGCGGCAGCTGGGACTGGAACAAGATCGGCATTGGCGCGGGTGCCGCGCTCGGCCTTGCCGCTGCAGGCGCCGCCGTCGCCGCAGGAAAGCGCTACAAGGACAAAAAGGACGAGGAGGGCGAAGACCCCTTCTGGAAGCGCAGGACGTCAGACGCCGACGATTTCGAACTTCGTCTGCAGACCGACGAGAATGTTCGCCTCATCGCGTCCGACAAGGTCGACGGCACGAAGGTTGTCGATCGCGACGGCACGAACGTCGGCAAGGTTATGAACTTCATGGTCGACAAATATACCGGCCGCGTCGCCTATGCCGTCCTGCAGTTCGGCGGCACGTTCGGTGTCGGTGCGCATTACTTCCCGCTGCCTTGGCCGGTGCTTGACTATGACGAAAGCGTCGACGCCTATCGCCTGACGATCGAGAAGTCGGTGCTGGAGCAAGCGCCGAAATTCGAGAAGGACAAGTCGCCCGAATTCGACACGGAATATCGGAAGACGGTCATTGCCTATTACCGCC
>JBAUIQ010000122.1:0-6776 GCA_049683075.1 Pacificimonas sp. | reverse complement strand
GTAGAGTGTAAAGATGCGTGGGCCTTAACGGGCTAGTGACGACCACGTTCTATTCTGATGGTTATGACGGAAGCCTTCGCTCTCCCGGATTGGGTCGCCGCGCAGGGCGTAGAGGCGGAGGATTACGCGCTTTGGCTTCGCCGACAGGCAACGAATATCCGCAATCGCAACAAAAAGTCTTGGCCCGAGGGAGCGCAGATTCCGGCGCGGGACGCCTATATGAGAAAAATTCATAAGGAAGTGGTAGCGTCGCACGGACGCTGCCACTACTCCGGGCAAGGGATCGATTGGGCGCTCGTCGCGACTCGCCAGCCGGGCGTCGGCGGCCGCAAAGCGCGGCGAAAGTGTCGCGCGGCTCCGTCCATTGATCATGTCAACGGGCCGGGCAATCTCGATCTGAAGCTTTGCCGTGATGACGTGAACGTCGCGAAAGGTTATCTGACGCCCGCCGATTTCGTCGCGCTTTGCCACGCGGTCGTGGGTACGGCAGCGGGACTATCTGGGCCTCAAGGAAAATGAGGATGACTCAAGGGTCTGCTTGCGATTAGGCGCGGGGCTATGAGCACGCGCGAAGAGGGGGAGGGCGGGAGCCCGGTCATCGAGGGACGCAGCGATCTGCTGTCCGTTTTCGAAGGCGGTGAGAAGCCGAAAGCCGAATGGCGCATCGGCACCGAGCATGAGAAATTCGTTTATCGGCTGACCGGTCATGGCGCGCCGTCCTACGAGGAAGACGGGGGCATCCGTGATGTGCTGACTCGTCTGGAGCGCTTCGGCTGGCAGCCCATAAGAGAGCACGGCAAGGTCATCGCGCTGAAGGGCGACGACGGCAATGTCAGTCTCGAACCTGCCGGGCAACTCGAGCTTTCCGGCGCGCCGCTTGAAAACCTCCACGAGACCTGCGCCGAGACCGGGCGTCACCTGGAGCAGGCAAAGGCCATCGGCGAAGAGCTCGGTTTGGGCTTTCTCGGCCTTGGCATGTGGCCAGACAAACGCCGCGACCAGCTGCCCATCATGCCTAAGGGCCGCTATGAGATCATGCGGAACTATATGCCGAAGGTCGGCTCACTCGGCCTCGACATGATGCTGCGCACCTGCACCATCCAGACGAACCTCGACTATTCGTCCGAGGCCGACATGGTGAAGAAATTCCGCGTGTCGCTTGCGCTGCAACCGCTGGCGACGGCGCTGTTCGCGAACTCGCCCTTCTCCGAGGGCAAGCCGAACGGCTTTCTCAGCTATCGCAGCCATATCTGGACGGACACCGATCCCGACCGAACCGGCATGCTGCCCTTCGTGTTCGAAGACGGTTTCGGCTATGAGCGGTGGACCGACTACATGCTCAGCGTGCCGATGTATTTCGCGGTGCGGAACAATGAGTATGTCGATCTGGCCGGGCAGGATTTTCGAAGATTCCTCAATGGCGAGCTGGACGCGCTGCCTGGGCAGCGATCGACGGCGGCCGACTGGTTCGACCATCTGTCGACGGCCTTTCCCGAGGTCCGCCTCAAAAGCTTCATGGAGATGCGTGGCGCGGATGGCGGGCCATGGCGTCGGATCTGCGCACTACCGGCCCTCTGGGTTGGGCTGCTCTATGACCAAACGGCGCTTGATGCGGCGTGGGACCTCGTCGAGGGCTGGTCGCTTGAGGACATGTCGACCATGCGCGACGAGGTCCCAAAGCATGGCCTCCGCGCACCGTCGCCCCTCGGAACGCTCAAGGAGGTTGGCTCGGAGGCGCTGAAGATCGCTGAAGCTGGTTTGACCGCGCGCGCCCGCTTGAATGGCGCAGGCGACAATGAGGCCGGATTTCTCGCGCCGCTGTTCGACATCGTCGAAAGCGGCATGACGCCTGCCGATCGCCTGCTGGAAGCCTATCACGGTCGCTGGGGCGGCGATGTATCGAAGGTCTACGCCGAAGAGAGCTTCTAGAACGGCCTCGTTGCGGCGAGCGCCTTGTCGAAGGTCGCGAGGTCGATATCGACGCCAAGCGCTTTCAAGCTGGTCACGTCGAAATCGGGCAACCCACAAGGTATGATGCCGCCGAAGTGAGACAGGTCCGGTCGCACGTTGACGGCAAAGCCATGCAGCGTGACCCAGCGACGGATGCGGACGCCGATGGCGCCGATCTTCGCCTCGCCGTTCGCCGTGTCGACCCAGACGCCAACCCGCCCCGGCGCGATGTGCGCATCGACATCAAAGCGGGCGAGCGCCGCGATCATCCAGCCTTCCAAAGTTTCGACATAGCGGCGGACGTCGCGGCCGTGCCGCGTCAGGTCGATGGATGGATAGACGACGCGCTGGCCGGGACCATGGTAGGTATACTCGCCGCCGCGTCCGGTTTCATGTACTGGGAAATGCGCCGCGTCGATCAGGCCGTCCACCTTCGCACTTGTGCCGGCGGTGTAGAGGGGTGGATGTTCGACCAGCAGGATTCGCTCAGCATCGTCGCCCAGACGGATCGCGGCGGCGCGGTCTTCCATCTCGGCGACGGCGCTCTCATAGTCCGTCAAACCGTCGCGGACGTCCCACTGCGCTTTCATATCATCGACCAGCCGAATTCTCCCGCAAGAGCTGCGGACGACTTGTCCTATAGGGCCTTTGCGAATTTCCGAAGGTCGGCGAGAAAGAGTTCGGGCTTCTCGAGGCTCGCGAAATGGCCGCCTTCCGGCATCTCGGTCCAGTGGACGACATTATAGCCGCGCTCGACCATGGGACGAGGCGGGAAGGCGAGGAGATCCTGCGGGAAGGCAGCGACGCCCGTCGGCACTTCCACGCGCTGCCCTTCGGGGATCGCAAAGCCGCCCTCGTCTCTCATGCCACGATAAATCCATGTCGCGGTGTGGAAGCTGCGAGTCGTCAAATAGATCATGATGTTTGTCAGCATCTGATCCATCGTGAAGGGCGGCTCGGCATTCTGGCCAACATCCGACCAGCCGAGGAATTTTTCGGCGAGCCATGCGGCCACACCCATGGGCGAGTCCATCATTGCGTAGGCAAGGCTCTGCGGCTTCGTCGCCTGCAGCTGCAGATATGCCGTCTCGTTGTCGCGAATCTTGAGCGCCCATTGCATCCACTCTTTGTCCTCGGCCGTGCGCGGCGTCATGTCATGCGCGCGGAGGCCGTAGCCGTTCAGGTGCACCGCTTGGACATGCTTGGAATCGAGCCCGATCCAGCCGCCGATGACGCTGCCCCAGTCGCCGCCCTGATAGACGTAACCGTCATAATCGAGCGCGGGCATCAGCTTGTCGTAGAGGCCAGCGACCGTACGTGGTCCGATCGGAGACTTTGGCTTGTCGGACCAAGCGTAGCCCGGAAGCGACGGCGCGACGACGTGGAAGGCGGGGTGGCTGTCATCCTCCGGCTCGGCAAGCCGCTCGATGATGGCGTCGAATTCGAGAACCGATCCGGGCCAGCCATGGGCGATCAAGAGCGGGCGCGCATCGGTGCGCGAGCTGGGGCGGTGTATGGCGTGGAGTTGGAAACCGTCCCCGACATCGACACGGACATGTGGGTGGCGGTTGAGTGTCTCGACCGCGGCGGGCCACTCGTAATCTTCTAGCCAGTAGGCGCGCAGCTTTTCGAGATAGTCGCGGTTCGCGCCGTACTTCCAGCCCGCATCCTCGGGCTCTTCGAAGAAGCGAAAGTCCTCGACGCGGCGGCGTATCCAGGCAGCTTCGTCGTCGTGGACGGGGATGGTGAAGGGGGTGACGGTCATTTGAAGTTTCCTGCAATCCACCATATTTCCTCATCCCGAGCGAAGGTCCTCCTGAGCGACGCCGAGGGGTCGAGGGACCGCGCGATGCTGCTGCAGAACCTTCTGCGCGTCCCTCGACTTCGCTTGGGATGATGGGGTTTGGAGGCTGGCGATCGGACCAGTTTACGCCGCCATGGCCTGTTTCTGCTCAGCGAGAATCATATCCGCTGCCTTCTCCGCAATCATGATCGTCGGTGCGTTGGTATTGCCGGACATCAGGGTCGGCATCACGCTCGCGTCGACCACGCGCAGCCCTTCGACGCCGTTGACGCGAAGTTGTGGATCGAGGACGGCGGCGTCGTCGGAGCCCATTCGGCAGGTGCCGACGGGGTGGTAGATAGTCTCCGCCCAGTCCTTGGCGCGGGCGATGATGTCGTCGCGGGACGTTACACCCGGACCAGGCCAGACTTCCTCGGCGCCGAGCGCCTTGAACGCCGGCTGGTTGCCGATCTTGCGTGTGATCTCGATCCCGGCGAGCGAGGTTTCGATGTCTTCCTTGGCGTCCCAGTAATTCGGGTCGATACGCGGATGGTCTGACGGGTCGCCGCTCGCCAGCCGGATTGTACCGCGACTTTCGGGCCGAAGCTGGCAGACATGGATCGAATAGCCGTGCTGCATGCCCATCTCCCCGCGAGCGTGCGGCTGACCGATCGCGCCGAGGAAGTGCAGCTGGATGTCCGGCGCGGCGAGGCCCTCGCGCGTGGACAGGAACGCGCCCGTCGCGGTGGGAATATAGCTGCCGGTGCCTTCTTTCTTCGCAAGCCAGGAGCCGAGCGCCTTCAGCTGCTGCGAGAATTTCGCATTGCGATTGAGGCTGACAGGTTCCGTGATCGTCCATTGCAGGAGGAAATCGAGATGATCCTGCATGTTGCCGCCGACATCGGGTGCGTCGTGGACGACATCGATACCCTTCTCTTTCAAATGTGCGGCCGGACCGACGCCCGACAGCATTAGCGTCTGCGGCGAGTTGATCGCGCCGCCGCAAAGAATGATTTCGTGCCCAAAGACCGTATCCGCCTTGCCGTTCTGGCGAATGCCGAGGGCGTGCGCGCGCTTGCCCTTGAACAGGACGCGATCGGCGAGGACGCCTGTGCGGATTTCGAGATTCGGGCGGTCCTTTGCCGGGTTCAGATAGCCCGCCGCCGTCGACCAGCGTGAGCCGTTCTTGCAGGTGCCGTCGTAATTGCCATAGCCCTCGAACTGCGGACCATTGAAATCGGACGTGCGCTCATGCCCCGCCTGTTCGGCGGCCTTCAGAAAGGCGCGGGTCATTTCATCGTCGAGTGAGCGCTTCGTCGTGGAAAGCGGCCCGCCAGACCCGTGATAATCCGTCGCGCCGCGATCGGAATCCTCGGCCTTTTTGAAATAGGGGAGGACATCCGACCAGCCCCAGCCCGTCGCGCCCATCTGGCTCCAGCGGTCATAATCCGACGAATGACCACGAATATAGACCATGCCGTTGATCGACGACGACCCGCCGAGCGTCTTGCCGCGCGGCCAATAGAGGCGGCGGCCGTTGAGGTGCTCCTGCGGCTCCGTCCAATAGCCCCAATTCTCTTTGGCGATCTTGTCGGGCGTGATCAGTTTTCCGATGCCCGCCGGGAAATGGATGAACATCGATTTGTCGGCACCGCCCGCTTCGAGAAGCAGCACGCGGTTCGTCGGGTCGGCGCTCAGGCGGTTGGCAAGGACGCAGCCCGCGCTGCCCGCGCCCACGATGATGTAGTCATAATCGGACATATTCGATTCCCTCGGCGTTTTGCAGCGACCATAGGGGCGGACGAGCGGGCGGACAGCCCGTTCATTCGATCAGCGTCCTGCCAGCGCCGCCGCTGCGCGCTCGTCCTTGGTCCGCTCGGCTTCGGGCAGGCGCTTATAGAGGATTAATAGGCAGGTCAGGGTGACCGGCACCATGATGAGGAGGCTGAGCACGCCCGTGGCGAGATCGCCGGTGCGTGCCGACACCTCGCCCGCGAACCACGGCCCGAGGCCCAGCCCAATCAGCGTCGTGCCGAGGAAGTAGGTCGCCGTCGCCGCGCCGCGCATCCGTGGCTGGACGAGATCCTGCGACGTGGCCGCGGCAACGCCGACCCACATAGAGGAGACGATCGAGGCGAGAACGTTGACGCTGTAGAACGCCACGAGGCTGTCCGTCGTGTACATGAAAACGAGCGCCGGGATCATCGCGAGGATTGCGAAGATGCCGACCAGGACGCGGCCCGCCGGGTTCTTCCGCTTCAAGATGTCGGAAATCTTGCCGCCGAGAATGACACCGAGAAAACCGCCGCCCGCGCCCGCGCCGCCGATGATGAGGCCGACTGTGGCCGGGTCGACATTGTCGAAGGTGCGGAGAACATAAGGCGCGGCCCAGAAGCTGGCAGCATAGGTATTGAAGGCGATGGAGCCGAAGCCGACGAGCGTCAGGAGAAAGCTCGGCGTGCCCCAGATGAGGGCGTAGGTCGCCGGATCGCGGCGCTTGATCGAGCGCGACCACGAGAAGACCGCGTAAGCACCGATGCCGAGCGCGCCGAACTGAAGCGCGTTGCCGGTAAAGGTGGCCAGGGCCCACGCGCCGAGCGTGATGATGACGGCCGCGATGATATTTTGGATAAGGCTCGCCGTGCCGCCCCGCGCCGCGTCGATCAGGGTGAGCGGGGGGATGACGCTCGTCAGTTCGGTGAAGAATTTCGGCCAGGGATTGGGTTCGACCGGCTCGATCTTGCCCTCGGACATGCCGCGCAGCGGTTCGCGCAGTGTCGCCACCCAGCCCGCGAGCAAGAGTCCGGGAAGGCCTACGGCGAGAAATGCCGCCTGCCATCCGACGACGTTGAACCCGACCAAGTCGTAACCGCCGGGAAACGCCTCGTTCCAGTTGCCGGCAACCGCGCCGCCGATGAACAGCGAAATACCGCCGCCGATGTAAAGGCCGCCCGAATAGATGGCGAGGGCGGTCGCGCGGTTCTCCTTCGGGAAATAGTCTGAGATCATGGAGAAAGCACAGGGACTTGCCGTCGCCTCGCCG
>JBAUIQ010000121.1:0-5678 GCA_049683075.1 Pacificimonas sp. | reverse complement strand
GACCAGCGCCGGGCCGACCGCATGAATATGGACGAGATCAGCCCTGGCTCGACGCGCGTAAAGCACCGCGCGGAAGGTCGACACGATGGCCTCCAGACTCTGCCGCTTCGGCGAGGGCAGCGCGACGACCTTCACACCCGCAACCTCATTGTGTTTGAGCGGCAGGTAAGGCTGGCGCCCGATCACCGTGACGGCCAGCTCTGGATGGCGCGCGAGGACGCGCGGCAGCAGCTCTTCGCAATGGGTCTCGACGCCGCCCATGACGCCCGGAATGCCGCGAAGACCCGTCACGACGATGTGCCGGGTCGGGCGCTGTCCGCGCTTAGGCATCGCCGATACCGGCGATGTGGACTGAGGGTCTTAGGAGATCAGCAGGGTGAGCAGGGCGGCGATGACGAGCCAGCCCGCGATAGAGGCCATGACGATCAGCCCTAGCGCGAGGCGCGGCGCGGACTCCTCCTCTGCGGTCGTCGGCATCTGCGGGATCGTTCGGTGCATTTCGTCCGAAGAGGAGGGCATGACGCTCATGAGGGATGGCCTTCGTGACAGAAACGAACATCCGCCCTGCCGCCAAAAGACTAAGAAAATGCTTCATCCGCGAGCGGCCAGCTGCCGCGCCTTCCACAACATCTCGTCGGGGGCGAGCCGGTTGACGTAGCCGTCCGATCCGCCGTCCGAGACGATCTTGGCGGGCAAGCCGGCGGCGACCGACCGCGCGGGCACATCCTTCGTCACAACCGAATTCACGGCGATGACGGCATCGTCGCCCACCGACACATGGCCGATCGCCTTCGCCCCATGCGCCAGGAACACCCGGTCGCCGATCGTCGGCGAGCCTGCCAGCCGTCCCCGATTTGTCTGACCGAGCATGACGCCCGCGCTCATGTTGATATTGCTGCCGATGACGACGTCGCCGTTGACGTAAATGCCGCCGAACCGGTTGATGAAAAAGCCCGGCCCCACCTCGGTATATTCAGGGATCGCGATCCCGTATTTATAGCGATGATGAAGCAGCCGCAGCTTCACGAGGATGTAAAGCGGCTTCAACGCGGGCTTCGTCTTCAGATAGCCGCAAAGCCGCATCCACACGGTATATTTGAAGCCGGGCGTGAAGAGGAAATTCTTCCAGAACGCCTTCGCATCGACCCTGCCGTCATAGCGGTAGAGATCGGCCCTGAGCGTCGCCCTCAGCGCCGCCCAGCTGCGCAGGCATCCGCGCAAATGCGGCCGCGACGCATCGTCGGGGACATCCCTGGGTCTGCGGCTACGGGCGTCGACGTTCGTCATGCCGCTCGGCAAGCACATTGTCGAAGACGCGCCAATAGGCGTCGGCCGCCGGTTTGACACCGAACGCCGCGATCCGTGCACGCCCCGCCGCAGCCGCCGCGGCGCGGACCTCCGCATCACGCATGAAATCGATCGCCGCCGCCATCGCCGGGACATCGCCCATCGCCACCAGATAGCCGCCAGTCGCCCGCAAAGGCGTCCCGGGGTCGAGGGCGGCGTCCTTCTCCATGATGAGCGCCGGTCCCGACGGGCAATCGGTGGCAATGACGGCGGTCTGCGTCGCCATTGCCTCGACCAGCGCGTTCGAGAAGCCCTCCGCGCGGGATGACAGGACGAACGCGCCTGCGCGGGCAATAACGGCATAGGGATTGGCGACGAACCCGGGTAGCTTTACACGATCTGCGATCCCTAGTTCGCGGGCCAGCGTTACCAACGCGTCACGCTCCGGTCCCTCGCCCATGATGATCAGTCGACCGGGCCAGCTTGATTGCGCAAACGCCGAGATGGCCAGCGCGAAGTCCTTGTTCGGAACCAGCCGCCCCATGGCGACGAGATCGCCGCCATCGACGGCGATCTCTGGCTCGGCCGCCGCCGCCGCTTCGATGGCGTCCGCATCCACCGGAGTGGGACTGGAGATCATCTTTTCAGGAGAGACGCCGAAATCGTCGGCGAGCGTTTGCGCGACGCCGTCGGAGACCGTGATGATCTGGTCCGCGCGCGGATAGGCGGCGCGTACCATGGCCTTGCTGACCGCGCTGAAGCGGCCGCCATCCAGATGCGCGGTCGTGTTGACCCGCTCGCTGATTACCACCCGCGACCCGTGCCGCCGCCCGGCGATAACGGCCGCGACATTGGCGCGGGTCAGGAAGGAAACGATCAGGTCGGGGCGGATTCCCGCGACCAATTTATCGAGACCTCTGACACTCGTGACGAGACCGCCGCCACCGCCGAGCCGCCGAACGTCGACGCCCTTCGGCAGCGTGTAGGCCTCCTCCGCCTCGTCGAGGATGGCGACGACGACATCCGCGCCCGTCATCCGGTCCGCCGAGGCCTTCAGAATCGTCGTAAACACGCGCTCCGCGCCCCCGCCGACCAGCGAGTTGATTACGAAAAGGATTCGATCTCGTCGCATAGCGGTAGGCCAGAGTTTAGCGATTTCCGGTCCGAACGCCTATCCGTCTTCGCGACCCCGCGTTCCGAAAAGTGGTTTCGTTCCCGTGACTAGGTCGAATGATTCGGTTCGTCGTGGCCAGCATTGGCCTCGCCGCATTGCTCTTTTCCACGCGAACTCTATCGTCTTGAGCCGGTCTATCGTCATTTGAGGATGCCAAATGAGAACAGGTGCCGTCCTCCTTTTCCTCCTAACGATGCTCGCCGCCTGTGCGAGCACCGCGCCGCCCCTGCCCGAAAGCGAGGCCGCGCGGACGACCGCCGCCTATCGCCTCGGCCTCGGCGACAAATTGCGCGTCAGCGTCTTTGGCGAGGACAATCTCTCCGGCGAGTTCCAGGTATCCGGCGCAGGTACGCTCAACATGCCGCTGGTCGGCGATGTGGACGCCGTCGGTCTGACCGCTTCGGAACTCCGCGCCCGGTTGGTGGAGCGGTATAGCGACGGATTTCTCCAGGACCCGCAAATCTCCGTCGAGGTATACGACTTCCGGCCCTATTTCGTCCTCGGCGAGGTCGGACGTCCCGGCCGCTACGAGGCGGAAGAAGGTCTGACGCTCCTTGGCGCCATCGCCACGGCGGGCGGCTTCACATATCGCGCCAACGACGACACCCTCTTCATTCGCCGTGCGGACTCCGAGCAAGAGTTCTCGGTGAAGGCATCGCGAAACATCCAGATCCTGCCCGGCGACGTGATCCGCGTGGGTGAGCGCTATTTCTGATCTCCGCCGCCTCCTGATTTGCGGCACGGCGGTGCTCGCGATCGCCGCACCGGCGGCGGCGCAGGAGGATGAAGCGCTCGACCTGTCGGCCGAACGAGCGGACGAAAACGATGAGACGCGGCGTGCCCCACCTCGCATCGGCGTTACCGACCTCAGGCTCTCCGACGGCGAGACGGACGGCTTCGGAAGCATCGATCCGGCACGATCGCTGACCGCTGGAGATGTGCGCGGGCAATCCGTCCGCCTCCGCCCGCGCCCCGCCTTCGACCCGCTCGGCATTCGCGCGGGCTCCTTCCTGATCTTCCCGAGCCTCCGCGCGGTCGGGGAATATGACAGCAACGTCCTTTCTATCCCGGACGGCGACGGCGATTTTGCAGGCACCGTCGCCGCGGGCGCCGCCGCGCGGTCCGATTGGGCGCAACATTCGCTCTCGCTTGCCGCCAATGTGCGGCACCGCGAATATTTCGATATTTCGAGCGAGAGCGGCACCGAATATGACACGACGGTCGACGGGCGGCTCGACATCAATGAGGACACGGGCCTCGAACTCGCCGCGCTGCATGAACATCGCCTGGTCGACCGCGGTGCCGTCGGCGAACTCCTCCTGACCGAGGAGCCCGTGCGCCTCAATCGGACCGCCGTCGAATTTGGCGGCGAGGCGGAGCGCGGCCGCTTCTCGGCAGGGCTTAGCGGGCGCTACGACCGCTATGATTACGAAGACGCGCGGACGCCGGACGGCGATTTCCTCAGCCAGTAGTTTCGCGATGCCGATCGCTATCGGGTGCGCGGGGAGGTTGGTATCGAGGTCGCGCCGGAGGGCGTCTTCTTCGTGTCGGGCTCCCACACATGGCGCCGCGCCCGCGTCGATGCCGTGCCGCTGCGCGATATCGATCAGTTCGAAATACTCGCCGGCATGCGCAGCGAGATCGCGCCGCTGCTCGTCGGCCGCCTCGCCGTCGGCTATCTGGAGGCCGATTTTCTGGATGAGACCATCGAAACGCGCGAGGCCGTCAGCTTTGCCGCCGATCTCGACTATTTCGCCACGCCGCTGACGACCGTCTCGCTGTCCGCCGACCGGACGATACGGGGTGTCGCATCCGTGGCCTCGCCCGGCGCGCTGGTCAGCGCCGTGGGGCTACGCGTCGATCACGAGCTGTTGCGCAACCTCATCCTGTCGGCGGAGACCAATGTCGAGGCCGCCGACTTCATCGAAAGCCCGACCGACACCGTCCGTGTCGGCGGCGCCGTCGTCGCCCGCTACGACCTCAACCGAAACTTCAGCCTGCGGGGACGGGTGGGCGCGGCGACCCGAGACTCCGACAGCCTGGAGCGCGATGGCGACTTCGACCGCATCTTCGCATCGATTGGCATCACACTGCGCCGCTAAAGCCCGCGAGAATCAGGACGTCAGCGCCGCCCCGTCGTCCGGTCCGTAATAATAAATGCCGTTCTCATAGGCGTCGGCCTGTCGCCGGACATCGACCTGCGTCATCACCACGCCCGCGATCTTCGCCTCGCCGCGCCGCAGTTCCTCGACCGCCTGCATGGCCGTCTGCTTGTGGGTCTGGCGCCATTTGACGACCAGCAGCGTCGCATCCACCATCGCCACCATCGCGCGCGTTTCCGCGACCGGCAGGATCGGCGGCGTGTCGAGGATGACGACGTCGAATTCCGTCGCCAGCTCGTCGATCAGCCGCGCCAGCTCATCCGACGTCATCAGGTCGATATCGCTGCGCCCCGCCGCCTTTTGCGGCAGCAGGAAAGACCCTTCGATCGGGCCGGGGATCAGCGCCCGCCGCCACGGCACCTCGCCCTTTAAGACTTCGACGAGGCCGGCCTTGAACTCACCGCGCAAACTGCGGGACAGCGTCGCGCGCCGATGGTCGCAGTCGATAACGACGGCGGTTCGGCCCGCCATCGCAATCGACCAGGCGAGGCAGGTCGCCATCGTCGTCTTGCCTTCTCCGGCAAGTGGCGAGGAAATGGCGAGCGACCGGACCCGCTGATCGTCGCGTCCGATCCTGAGCGCGGTCCGGAGGCTGCGAAACGCCTCGTTGAAGACCGTGCCGTCATTCTGCGTCAGATATTCGAGAATGCCCTGCAGGTTCGAGGCCGAGGATGGCATGTCGGGCACCGTGGCGAGATCGGCAACAGTCGTCAGGACCGGATAGCCAAGCTCCTTCTCCACCGCCCGCCGCGAGCGGAAGCCGCCTTCGCGCAGCTCCAAGGCGGTCGCCGTCACGGCCGCCGCCATGCCCGCCGCCAGAAGCGCAATGGCGGCATAAAGGGCGGGACTCGGCGAGATCGGCTGTCCCGGCGGCAGCGCTGAGGCGATGATATAGGCTTCGCTTTCCTGCGTACCTTCCGATGCGAGGTTCTGGCGATAGCGCTGCAGGAACGACTGGTAGAGCTCGCGCGCCGCATCCGCCGTCCGCGTCAGCTCGTTCAGCCGTACCGAGGCGTCGTTCCCCGCCATCAATTCCGCCCGTTCGCCCGCAAGGG
>JBAUIQ010000120.1:0-4612 GCA_049683075.1 Pacificimonas sp. | reverse complement strand
ATCTGAGCCCGCGCGCTGGCCAGCTCCGCCCGCGCCTGGTCCCGTGCCGCCGCGACCTGATCTAGGGTTGCGAGGCTGACAAAGCCGCGTTCGACCAGCGCCTCCCGCCGGTCATATTCGGCGTTTTGCAGACGTAGTGTCGCCTCCGCCCGGCGGGCCTGCGCTTCGGCCTGCTGCTGTTGCGAAGACGCAAGGGCGACCTGCGCCACGCCCTGGCCTTCCTGTGCGCGCAGCCGTGTGGGGTCGATGCGCGCAAGGACGTCGCCAGCCCTGACTTCGGTGTTGAAGTCCACCAGCACGGCGGCGACCTGTCCTGAGACCTCTGCACCGACCTCTACCGTATTGCGCGCGCGGACTTTGCCGGAGGCGGCGACGGTCGCCTCGACATTGCCGCGATCGACCGCGGCCGTTTCGAACGAGGGAGCGTCTTCGCCGCCACCGAAAGCGCTGAAGGCGACGAGAATGATGACGGTTAGGATTGCCAGCGCGATCCACTTCCGACGTCCCGCGAACATAGCCTTCATTGCGATCCTTCCCCTGCTGTCATAGCGATGTAAGACACTCCGTCAGAAAGCGCAATGCTGTCGAAGTGGAGAGCGCGCCGGTCAAATCGTCGCTTTCCCGTCGTCATCCGCAGGTAGCCACCCTATATGTGGCGAAATTGGGGCAAGCGGGATGACAATGAAAGCATTGAATTCAATACGAATGGGCGGACACGACGTCCTGCCGTTGGTCGAAGGTGGCAAGGGCGTCAGCGCGACCAATGGCGATAGCTCAGGCGCTTGGGCGGCGGCGGGCGGCCTTGGCACGGTGAGCGCGGTCAATGCCGACAGTTATGACGAAGACGGCGAGCTTATCCCGCAGGTTTATCATGGTCGCACGCGCGGTGAACGTCATGAGGAACTCGTCGCCTATGGCATCGCTGGTGGCATCGCCCAGCTGGAACAGGCGCGCGAAATTGCCGGGCCGGATGCGGCGCTGAACATCAATGTCCTTTGGGAAATGGGGGGCGCGCAACGTATCCTCGAGGGCATTTTCGAGTCGGAGGCGGGCGCACTGGTCGATGGCGTCACCTGCGGTGCCGGCATGCCGTACCGACTGTCGGACATCGCCGCCAAGCACGGGAAATATTACTACCCCATCATCTCGTCGGGCCGCGCCTTCAGAGCGCTCTGGAAGCGGGCCTATCACAAGCAGGCCGAATGGATGGCGGCGGTCGTTTATGAGGACCCTTGGCTTGCGGGCGGGCATAATGGCCTGTCGAACGCCGAAGATCCCAAGGTGCCGCAGGATCCGTATCCGCGCGTCAAGGAATTGCGGGACGTCATGCGTGCCGTCGAGATTTCGGACGACGTTCCGATCATCATGGCGGGCGGGGTCTGGTACCTCCGCGAATGGGAAGACTGGATCGACAATCCGGAGCTTGGCACCATCGCGTTCCAGTTCGGCTCGCGCCCCCTTCTGACGAAGGAGAGCCCGATTCCGGACATCTGGAAGGAGCGGCTGCCGACATTGTCGGAGGGCGACATCCTTCTGCACCCCTTCTCACCGACCGGCTTTTATTCGTCAGCCGTGAAGACGCCGTTTCTGATGGACATGGCCGCGCGGTCGGAGCGGCAAATCGCTTTTTCCGTGAAGGAGTGTGAAACGCACACGCACAAGCTCGATGTCGGCTTTCGCGGCAACAAGAGCTTCTGGGTCGCGAAAGAGGATCTGATGCGCGCCCGCGGCTGGGTCGGCGAGGGCTATACCGAGGCAATGAAGACGCCGGACGACACGCTGGTTTTCGAAACCGAGGCCATGTCGAAGACGCTCCGCAAGGACCAGGCGGACTGCATGGGTTGCCTGTCGCAGTGTAAATTCTCGTCCTGGGCGGAGCATAACGAGAAGCAGTCGACGGGACGTCTCGCCGATCCGCGCAGCTTCTGCATCCAGAAGACGCTTCAGGACATCGCGCACGGCGGAGACCCCGACGACAATCTGATGTTCGCCGGCCACTCGGCGCATCATTTCTCGACCGACCCCTTCTACTCGAACGGGTTCGTGCCGACGGTGAAACAACTGGTCGACCGGATTTTGACCGGCGACTGAACCTTATCCGTGAAACGGGTCGTCGTCGTCATCAATCTCGTCGGCGATGACTTCACCGGCAGCACCGACGCCCGCTCCGATCAAGCCGCCTTCGACGGGATCGCCACTGGTTACCTCTCCGACGGCGGCACCCGCGGCCGCCCCGGTAATGGCGGCATCGGCGGTGTCGTCGCCCGTTACCTCGCAGGCGCCAAGGCCAACCAGCAGGGTCAGTGGCACGATGGTAAGTGTCGAATTCCGCATGATACTCTCCTTCTGCCGGTGCGAACGTTGGCCCGGCAGAAGGGGTTCCCCCTTTTTGCTACGACAGGGTGGCAGCGCCGAAGAAAACACCGAAGGCGCGGCACCAGATGACGATGCTGTCGGCGTCGGCAAGGTCGAAGCCGTCCGGTAGGCGATAAATCTGCTCTCCATCGGAGTCCTGTAGTCGGCCAAGGTCGATATAGTCCGCGGCCTTCACCTCGCTTTTGGAACGGGGATTTTCGGCTTCAGAAACCCAGACGCGTAGATCCGGGCCGCCAGTCACATCGAAATTACTTTCGAACTTCACGCCATAGCCGCCGCCTTGCAGCCGGACGATGCGGGCATCCCCAGCCGCCTGGTGAGCGCGGTCGGCACCCTTGAAACTCCCGGAGGCGAGCTTTTCGCTGGCTTCCTGAGCCTGCGCGACGCCGCCGAGAGGTACGCCGGGGACGGTCGCGAATATGGTGGCCGAAACAGCAGTGGCCAGCGGGAGCAGCATGTAAGTAATCGAGTTTTTCATCGGTCAGTATCCTTTTCAGTGATGTTGCCACTGAGTTCGGAGTGCTGACGGGTTCGGTTACACCCAGCCGTCGAGCACCTGGTCCGGCGGGCGATGGCCATCGGCCCAGACGCGGATGTTCGTGACGACCTTGTCCCCCATGGCGCGGCGTCCTTCGAAGGTCGCGCTGCCCATATGCGGAAGCAGGGTGACGGCATCGAGCGCGAGGAGGGCGTCCGGGACATTCGGTTCATCGGCGAACACATCGAGCCCCGCACCCGCTAGCGCCTCGCTTTCCAGGGCGGCCACGAGAGCAGTCTCGTCGATAATCTCGCCTCGGGCCGTGTTGATGAGGTAAGCGTGGGCGCGCATCCGCGAGAGCCGTTTTTCGTCAAACAGGCCGTCTGTTTCCGGCGTCAGCGGACAATGGATCGATACGACATCCACTTCTGGCAGCATGGTGTCGAGATCGTCCCACCACGTCGCGCCCAGCTGCTCCTCCACCGGGGCCGGCAGGCGGTAACGATTGTGATAATGGACCTGCATGCCAAATGCCTTCGCGCGCGCCGCGACGGCGCGCCCGATGCGGCCCATGCCGACGATACCGAGCGCCTTTCCGCCGATGCGTGTGCCCCTTAGCGAGGTCGGTGCCCAGCCGTCCCAGCGCCCTTCCCGCAACGCGCGAATGCCGGTTCGCATGCGCCGGACGGTCGACAGGAGAAGCGCCATTGTCATGTCCGCCGTGTCCTCGGTGAGGACGCCGGGTGTGTTCGTGACGTAGATGCTCCGGGCCTTGGCGGCGGCGAGATCGATGTGATCGACGCCGACGCCGAAGTTCGCGATCAGCTTCACGGACCCGGGCAGTCGCTCAATCAGCGCCGCATCGATGTCATCGGTAACGGTCGGTACGAGAACGTCCGCGCCGGTCGCTCCCGAAACGACGTTGTCTGCCGACAGCGGCGAGTCTTCGTCGCGAAGGTCCGCATCGAATAGCTCGCGCATTCGTGTCTCCGTTGCGTCCGGCAAGCGGCGTGTCACGAAGAGGCGCGGGCGGGCGGGGCGGTCCGGTCGACCGGCATTGGCGGGAGCGGCGTTCGACATCCGGAAATGGGCTAGGTCGCGCACGGGACGGGGTCAAGCGAGCGCCACGCGTTAAGCGCCTTGCATCCCTTCGCCTTTCGCCGCCAAGATGCCGGGCATGATCATCCGTGCGCTTCTCGCCAGCCTCGCCCTCCTGACAGTTTCCGCGCCGAACCCGGCCCTCTCTCAGTCGAGCGAGGCCGAACGTGGGCGCTCGGGTCTTCCGATCCCGCGCTTCGTTTCGTTGGGGGCGAACGAGGCGCGAATGCGCGCCGGGCCGGGCCGCGACTATCCGGTTCGCTGGCTCTACATACGCAAGGGCCTGCCCATGGAGGTGGTCGATGAATGGGGCATCTACAGGAAAGTTCGGGACCCCGACGGCGAAGAGGGCTGGATGGACAAGGCGCTTCTGTCGGGCGCCCGTATGGGCCTCGTTGCAGGAAAGAAAACCACGATCCTTGCCCGGCCCGACGCCGACGCGCCGCCGGTCTGGCAAGCGGAAGCGGGCGTTATCGGGCGGCTGCAACTGTGCGAAGGCGGCTGGTGCCGCTTGCAGGCAGATGGTCGCGCCGGATTTATCCGTGCGGCGGATCTCTGGGGTGTATACGCGGATGAAGTGATCGAGTGAATAGCTGCTTGTGGCTCGGCTTGCCTCGCGCCCCGTACCACCCCGCGCCCCCTGCCCGACCACCCGTCAAG
>JBAUIQ010000119.1:0-1756 GCA_049683075.1 Pacificimonas sp. | reverse complement strand
GTGCCGCGACCGTCAGCCCGCTGCCGCCGAACAGGTCTCCGTCGCCGCCATAGGCGTCGGTGCCCAGCAGGTCCGTGTCGATGACCGACCACGACAGGCGGACCCCGCCGCCCGGCAACCCCTCGATCGCCCCGTTGAACGTCTCGTAACGGGTGCTGTCCACCTCGGTCCCGTCGGCGTTGTAGCGCCGACCGTCATAGCCGGTGTCGCGCCAGAAGGTCGTCCAGCCGCCGTCGGCGAGGGCCGTCACCACGGGAGCCGATTCCGGAACGCCGGACGTACCGATAAGCTGCGACGGACCAGTCGCGTTGCCAGAGGCATCGTAGCGTTGCTGAACGATGTTGGCGACATTTAGGCCCGTAGTCTGGTCTCGCCAGGCGACGACGTATCCGCCGTCCCCAAGAGCAGCGATATCTGTCTGAGTCTGAAGCCGGCCGGGCGTGACAGGTAAGAAAACGGGCGGCGCGAGAGGCTTCGGAACATAGGACATGACAATGACTTTTTAGAAAAATATCTAAAAACGATACTCTTGCCGCATCATTTGGCAAGGCAGGATATCCTTACGCGCAGGGCAATTCACAGCCATCAACTACCACCTCGGAAGAGACGTAAGCTGGCACTTGACTCATCCGGTCGCCCTTCACCTTTTCGTAGCTGCGATCGCGCAGCTTCGTGCGTTTATAAAGGCGACTTCACGAACACCGGCATATCCGCCCCCTGCTTGAGGAAGATCGCAGCGGTATCCAGCGCCTCGCGGATGGTGACGTCCATGTCGAGGTAGCGGTAGGTCCCGAGACGCCCCACGAAGGTCACGCCGGTCTCCTTCTCGGCCAGCGCCACGTAGTCGGCCAGCAGGGCCTTCTCGCCCACCTGGCGGATGGGGTAGTAGGGGATGTCCTCGGGCTCGGCCAGGCGGGAGAATTCGCGGTAGAGGACCGAGCCGTCGTGGCTTTCCCAGGGGCTGAAGTGCTTGTGCTCGGTGATGCGGGTGTGGGGCACCTCTTCCTCGCCGTAGTTCATCACCGCGCAGCCCTGGTAGTCGCCGTCGTAGGAGAACCGCTCGAAATCCAGCGTGCGGTAGCCCAGGCGGCCCAGTTCGTAATCGAACCAGCCGTCGATCGGCCCGGCATAGAAGACGTGATCGTAGGCATCGGCCTGCCCGCGGGTGAAGACCGTGTTCAGGTGTACGGTGATCTTCGGATGATCGAGGATGCGTTCGACCATGGCGGTATAGCCGTTCTCGGGCATCCCCTGGTAGGCGTGGAAGAAGTAGTTGTCGTCGTAGTTGAAGCGCACCGGCAAGCGCTTGAGGATCGAGGCGGGCAGCTCGGACGGGCTCATGCCCCACTGCTTGATGGTATAGCCCTTGAAGAACGCCTCGTAGAGGTCGGGGCCGACGAAGCGCAGCGCCTGCTCCTCGAAGGTCTGCGGGTCCTCGATCGTGGTGTCGGCCTGCTCCTCGATGAAGGCGCGCGCCTCGTCGGGGCGCAGGGTCTTGCCGTAGAACTGGTTGATGGTGTGCAGGTTGATCGGCAGCGAGAAGACCTGACCGCCCGATGTCGTCTTGACCCGGTTCTTGTAGGGCTGAAAGGTTTCGTAGGCATTCACATAGTCCCAGACCTCGGCATCGTCGGTGTGGAAGATGTGGGGGCCGTAGACATGGACCATGACCCCGGTATCGGGATCACGCTCGGTGTGGCAATTCCCGGCCACGTGATCGCGGGCCTCCATGATGGTGATCTCGTGTCCGGCTTCG
>JBAUIQ010000118.1:0-2056 GCA_049683075.1 Pacificimonas sp. | reverse complement strand
TTAATGTCCTCCAAGAGGATCGAGAGAATCTGCCGATCCATATAGCTGAAGAAGTAGGTGACGGTCAGAAGCGTCAACGTGACCGTCCGCTGCCGCTTCGTAACGCTCGGCATGACGGTTGCGGCGTCGGCTGTCGGCGATACGCTCATACTGTCCCCCAAATCACCCGGTCCTCATGCCATGTTCGCCGGGCGCGACAAGCGAAACCGCCCGCTTTGTGTTAGCGTCCTTCACGAGGGAGACTGGAAATGAGCGTCGAAACGCTGATCAAGGACGTCGTCGGCAAGGGGATGTCGTCGATCGCCAGCTTCAACCGCGGCCGCATGGGCGAGCCGGACATTCCAAACCCGTACGTCGAGGGCATCCACGCGCCGATGCGCGAGGAACTGACCCTGACCGAACTCTCGGTCACCGGCGAGATCCCACCCGAGCTCGACGGGCGTTATGTCAGGAACGGTGCCAACCCGATGGAGCCGCCGCACGCCGCCTCACACCACTGGTTCGTGGGCGACGCGATGCTCCACGGCGTGCGCCTCAGGGACGGCAAGGCGGAATGGTATCGCAACCGCTGGGTCCGGTCGAAGGCGGTCGCCGATGCGCTCGGCGAGCCCGTGCCGCCCGGACGCCGCAATCCGCAGTTCGACAGCCCGAATACCAATGTCATCGGCCATGACGGGCGCATCTGGGCGCTTGTCGAAGCGGGCGGCATGCCTGCGGAGATCGGCCCGGAGCTTACAACCGTCGCGCACAATCCGTGGGACGACACGCTGTCGACCAGTTTCAGCGCGCACCCGCATCTCGATCCGGCAACCGGCGAGCTGCACGCCATCTGCTACGATGCGACCGACCCCACGACCGTCTGGCACGTCGTCGTCGGCACCGACGCGAAGGTCCGGCGGGAAGAACCGATCCGCGTCGCAGGCGGGCCGTCGATCCACGACTGCGCCATTACCGAAGACTATATCCTCGTCTTCGACCTTCCCGTGACGCTCAGCTTCAAGACGCTCCTGAAGGGCTACGCCTTCCCTTATCGCTGGGATCCCCAACACCGCGCGCGCGTCGGCCTCTGTCCAAAGGCGGGAAGCGGACGTGATACCATCTGGTGCGACGTCGACCCTTGCTATGTTTTCCATCCCGCCAACGCGCGACAGATGGCGGATGGCAAGGTCGTCGTCGACGTCGTCGCGCATGACTCGATGTTCGCCCGCCGCTACGCCGGCCCGGACTCGCGCGCGGCGAAGCTGGAACGCTGGACAATTGATCCCGATGCGAAAACCGTCCGCCGCGAGACGCTGTCGGACCGCAACCAGGAATTCCCGCGCTACGACGAACGCCGAACGACGGCCGATTATCGCTACATCTACAGCCAGGCGCTGCCCAACAACGCGCTCCTCGATGGCAGCCGCGCGGAGACCGTTCTCCTGCGCCAGGACCTCGAGACCGGCAAAACCGCCACCCACGACTTCGGCAAGGGCCGCTTCCCCGGCGAATTCGTTTTCGTCCCACGCGGCCAAACGGACGGCGAAGACGACGGCTGGCTGATCGGCTTCGTCATCGCCCCGGACGCGGGCCGCACCGACCTCGCCATCCTGAACGCCGACGACTTCGACGGCGAACCCCAGGCCCTCATCCACCTCCCCCACCGCATTCCCACCGGCTTCCACGGCAACTGGATCGCTGACGGTTAGGAACAAGCGCAGAGACTAGGCTCGCGCCGCCAACACCTCCTCGGTAACGCGGAGCGAACGGTCATGGTCGACATCGATGGCGGCGGCGCCGTCCGGCAGGATGACCGGGACGATCTTGAGCCCGAGACGGCGACCGATGCGGGCGAATGTCGTGTCGAGGCGGCCCCAGCCGAGGCGAAAGCGAATGAGGTTCATCAGGCCGAAGGCCTTTAGGATGCGGCACGGATGCTTCACGAACTGTCCGCCACCGCGAAATGTCTCGACGGCGTCCAGCGCCTTGGGCGATGAAAGCAGATAGGCGTTGGTCGTTGAGACCGCACCATCGGTGAATTCGTAGAACCGCTTTTGTCCGTTCGGGTGCGCGGCAA
>JBAUIQ010000117.1:0-2204 GCA_049683075.1 Pacificimonas sp. | reverse complement strand
CCGCAACGCTTCGCACTTGACGGCGTCGCGGGCGGCGGTGTCTTTCTGGTAGTTCCGGGGACACGATACCTAATTCCCCGAACCACCGCTCAGCCGCTCAACCTCACCCCCAAACGCGTCATTCAAGTACGCCGCAACCCGCACCCCCGCTTGCGTCAACCGCCGCTTCAGCAGCGCGTCGTGCTCAAATGCATAGTCCCAGCGCACCACGCCGTCCTCGGGGTAGAGTGAGGGGCGGACGGCGGCGCTTTCGGCGATCCAGTCGAGGGGGTCGGCGGTCCACCATGTGCGGACGGTATCGATGTCGGTGCCGCGCAGCAGCCAGCGGGACATCTCCGTATAGGATAGCTGCTCCCGGTCGATGAGGCTGCTGTCCCAGACGCTGTGCAGGTTGCGCGGTTCGCCGAAGAACTGGACCGTCACGTCATTGCCGCCCCGGTCCGTACCGTTGCCGACGTGCAGCGGCTGGTGCAGGTCGCCGACGATGTGGACGACGAGGCGCAGCGCCAGCGCGCGCTGTTCCGTCGGCAGCGACGTGTCCAGCATCTGCGCGCGGAACTTCGCCAGCGCCGTCACCGCATCGCCCTCCGGCGGCGGCCCGATCTCGGTATAGGTCATGCCGTCGGGGACGGTGACATAATGATAGGGCGAGGCCTCTCGCTGCCAGAAGGGATCGGGGCTGGCGCGCATGAAGTCCGCCCAGGTCGAGGCCTCGGCCAGCGACTCGGTCTCGATCAGCGACGCCACCGCCGTCCGCGCCTCCGTCGTCAGAAACGCATCGGCAATTCGCCCCGACACCCGATGCCCCGTCTTCCCCCACGCCAGCGCGGGCGACAGCGGCACGAGGCTGATGATGAGGGCGAGGAGAGTGAGGCGAAACGGAAAGTGGGTCATCGCGCCCCCCTTACGCATTTGCGTGACGGATCTGTGGCAAATCAGTCGTATCGCATGTTTGACGATGCGCTCTGAAAGGATCGCCAGCGCTAGGCTGCGGCGCGGACGTTTCGCGCGCGCGCCAGCGACGCCAGCGCCGCCCGTAGCTGGTCCGGCCGGTCTCCCTCGGTCACTTCGATCCAATCGATACCAGCGCGCCGAAGTGCCTCTCGTTTCACGGCATCACGCGCGGCGGCATCCCTCTGATGATGACCGGTACCCTGATATTCGATGGCGGCGATGGGGGCCCACACCTCGTCCACGATCAACATATCGCAGCGTTTGGCGTTAACGGTCCAATAGGCGCTCTTGCAATCCGAGCGAAGGACTTCGCCGAGCGCGACCTGCGGCGCGATCTGCCAGGTCGGGGCGATCTCGGCGAGGATTTCACGAGCAGCAACCGCAACCCGAGCCTCGCGCTTCGAAAGAAGCGGCTTCGCCGTGAACGACGAGGCCATGACTTTCTCCAGCTGTTCGCTGGCTGTCCGCTTGCCGCCTCTCTTAGCCTCCGTCTCCTTGACGGAAACGCCCGCCGGAGACCGCCCTTCTCTTCGCAACGCATTCTTTCGTGCGAACGCACTCGGTTTTGACCGCCGCCGTCGTCGCCCCTTCGGCGAAGGCGCGAGGACGCGGCTGCCAAGCATGTTCAGTATGAACAGACCGACGAGCAGCGCGGCGACGCTGGCAACCATGTCCGACATATTTGATCCCGCCCATCTTGCTCATTCTTCAGACCAGCATCGAACCATAGCGACGTAAAGAATGACTGAAGCCGCGAACCGCCGTCCCTTCACATGTAGGAAAATTCATGCGCATTGGTCTTGGCTCCTTTCACAAGCCGAGAGCCACAAATGTCCGATACCCCCACCCTCGATCACACCCCCCGCCCAAACACCCTCCGCCCCGACCCTCGCCGATCCGCTGGCGGGTCAGCGCTGGACGCGGCCGAAGATGGCGCAATTTCTGGAGGCGCTGGCGTCGACGCAATGCGTCAAGACGGCGGCGAAGGCCGTGGGGATGTCGCGGCGGTTGCGCGCGCACTATGCTTCGAACGCAAGGTCTTCCGGTCCCGGGCACGCGCCGCTACCGCCCCGGCGACCGCGCGTTTATCGGCGAGTTCTCGGAAGCCTCAGTTCCGGTCCAGTGACGAAAAACCGGTCATTTTTGTCAAATCACTGTCAAATCGGTGTGACCTTTACCGCTCACGAGCGTGACTTTCGTGGCGTTCGGGACGTCCGGCCCGCTTACTCGCCCGCCGCATATCCCCAGAC
>JBAUIQ010000116.1:0-1648 GCA_049683075.1 Pacificimonas sp. | reverse complement strand
TCTGGAACAGTGCCGCGCGGATCGGCTGCGGAAAGCTGGGATCGTCGATGCGCAGCGAGACGTAATCACCGGCCCGCTCGCCGCTCTCGTTCCACCCCGCGCCGACTTCCGGCCCTTCGCCGTCATTACCGCGATGGACACGCCAGTCGGGTGCCTTGTCGGCGCCACTAGGTTCAGCCGGGATGAGCGAGATACGAATATCGAGCATCGCGGTCTCGATGACGCCTTCGAAGCCCTTGTCGGTGCGGATGAAGCTGCCGATCTGCATGGGAATGGTCCTTTCGGTTGGAGATTGAAGCCGGAGGTCAGCGCCAGATCAGCGGCGTGTCAGGCGTGTTTCGGGTGAGGATTGGGATCGCGCGGCCGAGCACGGTTGTTGCCGGCAGAGGGCCGAAGTAGCGGCCATCGAGGCTATCGGGATGCGCGGGGTTGAGTAGCAACAGCTCGTCGGCTCTAAGCGTTCGGCAGCCGCGCCAGACAGGCAGCGGACGTGCAAGCCGGTCGTGTGTCAGTGCGAGTGTGACCGCCTGGCCGTCGACGGTCACTGTGCCGCCGATCCGGCAGACCCGCTGTCCTGACTTGGCGGCGACATGCTTCAACAGCGGCACGTTTTCGCCGAGATATCCGCGCACGGCCATCCAGCGGCTAAGGTGTTGCGGCGGTGCCACGGCGACCAGCATTCCGAGCGGCGGATCGGGGTCTGGCTGGATTCGGTAAAGCCCAATTGGCGCGCTTGCACTGGCGTTCCAGACGATCCGTGGCAGCGGGTCGGTGACTGCGATCACGCTGAATGAAATAGCGAATGAAGCGGCAGCAATGGCTGTCGCGCGGGCATAGAAGCGGCGGGTCATCCTTCGATCTCTCGGCGCTTGAGCCATGCCCGATGGCGCTCCATCGTGTACGCGCGCGGCTGATGTCCGGCGGCGATGCGGTTGTGGACGTGCCGCCAATGGTCGGGCGCGGCGTCGCTGGGATCAACGCCTGTGGTGTCCACAGCGTCGATATTGCCGAGCACTTGAGAAACCTTCGGCCAGCCCTCTATGGTAAGCAGGATGTCGCCGCCGGGCTGCACGGATGGTAGCGTCGTGAACGGTTCGCCCGCGCCGACCGCACGCACGATGTCGATGCGCGAACTGACCGTGCCATAGTCATTGGCGGACCAGCGAACGAACGCGAAGATGCCGCCGGGACGGAAGCTTACGACGCGGCGACGACGATCGACGATTTCGTCCTTGGCGATCCGACCGAAGCGTATCCAGTGCTCGATCCGCTTCTCGATCCACGTCAGTTGGACGAGGGTCATGCGGTGGGAGCGCGGAAAGTCGTGTCCTCGTTGTGCTGGCGCGGCGATCATTGCCGGCCCCGCGCGAAAGGCGAATTAGCCCGAGGGAGGAGATCGTTCTGACCAGGCTCACTGGTCGAACGCTTGGTGCCGAGGTCGGCCCAGGCCTGCAGATCGTCGACTGAATAGACAACCCGGCCGCCGATGCGGCGATAGACGGGTCCGGTCCCGAAATAGCGGTGCTTTTCGAGCGTGCGTCCGGAAAGGCCCAGAAAGCGGGCGGCTTCAGGTGTCCGCAGATAGCGGGGTGGCAGATTGTGCATCGTATCGGGCAAGGTCGGGCTCCTGCGGTCGAGGGTGGCAGGA
>JBAUIQ010000115.1:0-4678 GCA_049683075.1 Pacificimonas sp. | reverse complement strand
GCACGGCGACCACCTGGTGCGACCCTGTCGCTTCGCGCGGTGCGGCACCACCCGACTTCCAACGCACGTGAACCTGCCACACGCGCGGACACGACACGCGAAGCCCTGAGCTGCTTTCGAAGATCTCAATCTCGTCCTCGCAGAGATCATAACTCAATCGAGGATCGACAGGAAAAGCACTCCGCCCGCTTGTCGCGAGGCGGTCAGCCACAAGGCGATCGATATCGCCTGCCGACATGCGTCCTGAATTGGCATGAGCGACGTCGATGCCGACGAATAGCGCGAGGCCAAGAATGAATAGGCGCAGCGAGATCATTCTGGGCAGCCTGCAAGCCCCGTGCCACGCGCCTCTCGCGCTCGGGACGGATGGTGATGCGTCAAGAAGATGGCACTTCCGGCGACGGAAAGCTGACACGCTGGATCTCTTGAGAGGCAACACGCAGAAATGAAAAGATAAACATCTAATTGGCACGGCCTTCGCAGGGTGTCGCTTCGAATGATGGGAGCGATATGATGACTGGCATCGATGCGTATCTGGGCGAGGGGGCCAAAGCGCTGAGCGTGCACGCTCAGCGTTTGGACCTCATTGCCTCGAACATCGCAAATGCGGCGACGCCCGGTTTCAAGGCCCGGGATATCGATTTTGCCGACGCGCTAAAGGCGACCACGTCTTCGTCCGCGCCACTGCGAACAGACCCGCGCCATCTCAGCACCACGAACAGCGACAGCCTTGCTACCGAAGCGGCCTACCGCGTCCCGCACCAGGCATCGCTCGATGGAAACACGGTCGAGCTTGGCACCGAGCAGGTGGCCTTCGCGGAGAATGCCGTGCGTTACGAAACGACACTCAGCATCCTTGGCGGCCGCATCAAGACCCTCATGTCCGCGATCAAGGGAGAATGACCATGGCGTCACCGACTTCGCTCAGCATCTTTGACATTTCCGGGAAGGCGATGTCGGCGCAAATGGTTCGCCTCAACGCGACCGCCAGCAATCTTGCCAACGCCGGGACGGTCTCGGGAACCGAGGCTGGCGCCTATCGCGCCCGTCGTCCGGTCTTCGCCGCCGAACTGGACGCGGCGTCCGACGCCCGCGCGTCGGTCAGCGTCGAGCGCGTCGTCACGACCGACCAGACGCCGACAAAACGCCTCGAGCCCGGTCATCCGCTTGCGGATGCCGAGGGCTATGTGTGGGAAGCAGCCGTCGATTCCAACGCGGAAATGGTCGATATGATGGAGGCCGCGCGGCAATATCAGAACAATGTCGAGGTGCTCCGCACCGCCAAGTCGCTGATGATGTCGACGCTCAGGCTGGGCCAGTAAGATGGAGAGCATCGCCTTCTCCAGCCTGTCGGGCGCCCGCCAGCAGACGACGAGCGCCAGCGCCGAAACGCTTGGTCAGGATGATTTCCTGCGCCTCCTGACGACTCAGCTGACGAGCCAAAGCCCGCTCGATCCGATGGATAACGAAGCCTTCGTTGCCCAGATGGCCCAATTCTCGAGCGTCTCCGGCATCAGTGAGATGAACGACAGCCTGAAGGGGCTGCGTGCGGACCTGTCCGGCGACCGCCTCGGCGAAGCGGCGGCCTATGTCGGGCGCACCGCGCTCGTATTCGCCGCGAGCGTCTTCAACACTGGCGATGCCACGCGCGGTGCGATCGACCTTCGCGCACCTGCTACCAGCGTGACCGTCGACATCACCGACGCAAACGGCGCGCTGATCCGCAGGCTACAGCTCGGCTCACAGGATGCAGGCGCCACGGCGTTTTCATGGGATGGCCGCACGGCATCCGGCGACCCGGCCGGCGCGGGACCATTCGCCCTATCGGCTACGGCCCAAGCCCGAAACGGAGGTACGACCACCGTCCCGCTGTTCGTCGAGGGCCGTGTCTCCGCCGTCAGTCTCGACGGCAATACGACCATGCTCAGCATCGACGGCATCGGCAGCGTTCGCGCCGATCAGGTGCAGGTCCTCTCCTAGTCCCCACGAAGGAACTCTCATGTCTCTCTACATCGCACTTACCGGCCTCCAGGGTGCCCAAGCCGACCTGTCGGTCACCTCGAACAACATCGCCAACGTGAACAGCATCGGGTTCAAGAAATCGAAGACGCTCTTCGCCGATCTGGTGGCGACGTCCGGTCTCGGCGGCAGCCAGGGCGGCACCGGCACCGTGCTGCAGGAAACGAAGCAGGAATTCCAGCAGGGCATCATCGAAGCGACCGGCAATACCTTCGACATGGCACTGTCCGGACAGGGCTTTTTCGCGACGCGCCCGAATCTTCGCGACACGAGCATTTCCTACACGCGCGCCGGGGCCTATTCTCTCGACAAGGACAATTATGTGCGCGGTCCCAACGGCGAGCATCTCCTTGCCTACACCGTCAGCCCAGACGGACAGGCCGTCGCGCCGGGCATCGACACGCTGCGCCCCTTGCAGCTGCCCTCGACATCCGGCGACCCCATTCCGACGTCGCAGCTGCAGCTGGCCGTCGCCCTGCCTGACACGGCATCGGTCGTCCCGGACCAGCCGCGCTACGCATCGACCGGCTACGCCTTCGATCCGAATGATCCGCAGACCTATAATGTCAAGACGAGCGCCACGCTTTACGGTGCCGACGGCCAAGCTCAGCTCGCGGAGGTTCACTATGTCAGGACCGACGGTCCCGATCCGTCCGATCCAAACAGTTCGTGGGACATCCATGTGACGGTCGACGGTACGCTGCTGACCCCGTCGAGCGGTGGCCCGGTCCGGATGACGTTCGACGCGAGCGGCCAGCAGGTGACGCCGCTGCCGCCAGTCCAGTTCGATCCCTACAGTCCGGGGAACGGCGTGCCGCCGACCCAGCTGACCTTCGAGGCCGGAAGCGCCACGGCGCAGACGTCAGGCCCGTTTTCGGTCCTGTCGGTCACGCAGGATGGTGTTCCGTCCGGACAGCTAGACGGTGTCTCGATCGACGCGACCGGGCTGGTGTCCGCCGGCTATTCCAATGGCACGACGGCGAACATCGGCCGGATCGCGGTCATCAACTTCGCAAACCCCGAAAGCCTCGTCGCCGTCGGCGGCTCGACATTCCGGCCCACCGGCGCATCGGGCGACCCCCGGTTCAGCGTCGCCGGTTCGGAGGGCGCTGGCACGATCCTCGCCGGGTCCATCGAACGCGCCAATGTCGATCTGACCGAAGAGCTCGTCGGCCTGATCACGGCGCAGCGCAACTTTCAGGCGAACGCCAAGTCCATCGAAACCGACACGGCCATGACGCAGTCGATCCTGAACATCCGGAGCTGATAGGTGGACCGGCTTTCCCACAGCGCGCTGAGCGGCATGCGCTCGGCGATGGCGTCGCAGACGGTGACGGCGAACAATCTTGCCAACGCTTCGACGACGGGCTTTCGTCGCGACTTCGCGGAGATCGCCGCCCTCGCCGCGTCCGATCCTGCAATGAACGATCGGATGTTCGCGAACGAGCGCAGCGTCACCGCCGACATGACGCCGGGGTCCGTCATTCGCACGGACCGGGCGCTCGACATCGCCATGACGGGCGAAGCAATGCTAGCGGTGCAGGCCCCGGACGGCGGTGAAGCCTATACGCGCCGCGGTGACCTTCAGGTCGCCGCCAACGGCCTGCTGCAGAACGGTGCCGGGCATCCGGTCCTCGGAACAAATGGCGCCATCACTTTGCCTGCCGCCGAGCGGGTCATGGTCTCGCCTGACGGCCGTATCTCCATCAAGCCCGAGGGCGGCGGTGCGAACGAGATCGTCGAAGTCGGACAGCTAAAACTCGTGACGCCGGACGCGCCGCTTCGCCGCGAGAACGGCCTGTTTCGCGGCGCGAACAACCTCGAGGCCGATGCCGGCGCTCGCCTTGCCAGCGGTGCACTCGAATCCTCCAACGTCGACAGCGCCGCCGCGCTTGTCGAACTCATCGAACAGGCCAGGCGCTTCGAAATGAACGTCGGCCTTCTCACCACCGCCCGGGATCTCGACCAGGCCGGTGCCTCCCTTCTGAGACAGGAGTAAACCCATGTCAGCAGCCCTTCACATCGCCCGTTCGGGTCTCGACGCGCAGGACATGCGTATGCGGGTCATCTCGAACAATCTCGCCAATGTGAACACGACGGGGTTCAAGCGCGACCGCGCCGACTTCGAAACGCTCATGTATCAAAATCTCACTCAGGTGGGCGCGCCGACCTCGGCCGAAACGGAGCGGGCCGACGGCCTCACCCTCGGCACCGGCGTTCGCACCATGGGCACCGAGCGCATGCTGGGCCAAGGCGAGCTGATGCAGACCGGCAACCCCCTCGACATGGGGCTGGACGGTCCCGGGCATTTTCAAGTCACCCTTCCAGACGGCTCCATCGGCTATACCCGCGACGGTGCGTTCCGCCTCTCGGAGGAAGGTGACCTCGTGACCTCGTCCGGCTATCGCCTCGAACCCCAGATCACCATTCCCGAGGGCGCGGAAAGCCTCAGCGTCGGCACGAACGGCATCGTCTCCGTGACGCTGCCGGGCCAGGCCGAGCCAGTCGAAGTCGGAACGATCGACGTCGCCAGCTTCCTGAACAAGGCAGGGCTGCAGCCCATCGGCGACAATCTCTTTGCCGAGACCGGCGCGAGCGGTCCCGCCGTCATCGGTGAGCCCGGCCTCGAAGGGCGCGGTCGCATCCGGCAGTCGTCGCT
>JBAUIQ010000114.1:0-5083 GCA_049683075.1 Pacificimonas sp. | reverse complement strand
CGCGCCGAGGACGTGCCGTTCCGCGTGCTCCTGCCCGCCTTCGTGACGAGCGAGCTGAAGACCGCGTTTCAAATCGGCTTCCTTATATTCCTACCATTTCTCGTCATCGACCTGGTCGTCGCCAGCGTTCTCATGTCGCTCGGCATGATGATGCTGTCGCCGACGCTCATCTCGCTACCGTTCAAGCTCCTCCTGTTCGTCGCCGTCGACGGCTGGGCGCTGACGATGAGTTCGCTCTCTGCGAGTTTCCTCGCATGACCGCCGCGCTTGAAGGACAGATTGGCGACATGCTGTGGCTGCTCGTCTTCGTCATGGCACCGATGATCCTGCCCGTTCTTCTGATCGGGCTTGTCATCGGCATGGTGCAGGCGGCGACGTCGATCAACGAGATGACACTCAGCTTCGTGCCCAAGGTGCTGATCGCGCTTCTCTGCCTCGGCGTGTTCGGAACGGCGATGCTCGGCCTGCTGACGGACTTCACCGAGAGCATCTTCATGACGGTCGCGAACATCGCCCGCTGACCGAAAACGAAGACGGCAGCCCAGAAATATGTTCCCGGCAGGCGATATCGAAGCCGAATTCCTGAGGTTGCTTGTCGCCATGCTGCGCGTCGGGGGCGCGTTCCTGATCGCGCCGATCTTCTCGGCGATGGGCCTGCCCCTGATGGTGCGGATCCTTCTGGCCGCGGCCATCGGCTTTACGGTGATACAGCTGACCGACGTGCCCGTTCCCGACGACCCCCTATCGCTGACGATGCTGTCCATTGCCGCGCAGGAGGCGCTTTTCGGCCTCGCCATGGGGTTCCTGCTTCAGATCGCATTCGCCGCGCCGATGCTGGCGGGCGACTATATTGCGAACAGCATGGGGCTCGGCTTTGCGAGCGCGGTCAATCCGCAGGGCGGTGTGCAGGTGCCGGTACTCGGCAACTTCCTCCTGATCGTCGCCAGCCTCATTTTCCTCGGCGTCGGCGGACATCTCATCCTGATCGAGTTGATCGTCATGAGCTATACCGCCATGCCGATTGGCGGCGACCTCCTTTCCGCGCAGATGGTGGCCGACGTCGTGGCCTTCGGCGCGATCATGTTCCGGGCCGGTCTGATGATTGCGCTACCGGTTGGCTTCGCGCTTTTCGCGATCAACATCGTCATCGGCTTCGTGACGCGGAGCGCGCCGCAGCTGAACATCTTTGCGATCGGCATCCCGGCGACGCTTCTGATCGGGATGCTGATGCTGGCCATCACGTTTCCGGCAATGACGCCGCTGATCGAGGACATCGTCGACGAGGGGCTCGCCGAAGTTCGCCGCCTTGCGCTCGGGACAGCCCGATGAGCGCACCTGATCAGGACCAGAAAACCGAGGAGCCGACGGCGAAGCGGCAGGAGAAGGCGCGCAAGGATGGCGATGTCCTGAAATCTCGTGAACTTCTGGTCGCGACCGTTTCCATTGCAGGTTGCGCCTATCTTTGGGCCGCCGGATCAATGCTGTTCGAGGCTCTCATAGACCTCCTCACGAGCGGACTGACCCTGACCGCTGCCGACGCGCGGGAATTCGTCCCCGCGGCCCGCACAACCCGTCTGATGACCGCGCTCTGGTGGCCGATGATCGGTCTGTTCGCATTGTGCATCGTCGGCGCCGTCGCTGGGCAAGCGATGCTGGGCCGGGTCCAGTTCAACATGAAGTCGGCGAAGTTCCAGGGCGGCAAATTGAACCCGCTGAAAGGGTTGAAGCGCATGTTCGGGACGAACGCGCTTTCAGAACTCTGGAAATCGGTCCTGAAAGTGCTCCTGACCGGGAGTATGGGACTCGCGTTTCTCTATCTTTGGATCGACGGCATCGGCGCGCTCGGCAAGCGGACCTTCGGCGCGGCGCTTGCCTTTTCAGGTCACACACTGGCCGGTCTGCTCGCCGTCCTGTGCGCCGGGCTCGCCGTGGTTGC
The DNA here is from genome assembly GCA_049683075.1 of Pacificimonas sp. Taxonomy (GTDB): domain Bacteria; phylum Pseudomonadota; class Alphaproteobacteria; order Sphingomonadales; family Sphingomonadaceae; genus Pacificimonas. The sequence continues at coordinate 3,147 of JBAUIQ010000114.1, read as the reverse complement.
GATGGTCGACGTGCCCGTCCAGGCGAAACAGCGCACGAAGAAACTGCGCATGACGAAGCAGGAGGTGAAGGACGAACACAAGCAGAGCGAAGGCGCGCCGGAACTCCGCGCCGCAATGCGAGAGCGTCAGCGGCAGGCGGCGAAGGGCGGCGCGCGCAAGGGTGTCGAGGAAGCGCAGATGGTGCTTGTAAACCCGTCGCACTTCGCCGTCGCACTCCGTTATCGTCCCGGCGTCGATGCCGCGCCGGTCGTGTCCGCAGCCGGACGCGGCGATACCGCGCTGGCCATCCGCGAGCTGGCGGAAGAATTCGACCGGCCCGTCCTCAGTTATCCAGAGCTCACGCGCGCAATCTATTTCACCAGCGCGGTCGGCGCACCTGTTCGACACGATCTTTTTACCGCCGTCGCGGTGGTTCTCGCCTTCGTCCTCGACGTCGACCGGCGCATGGCGGCTGCCAAGCCAGCCGTCGTCGTTCCAAAGGCGGTCCGGTTCGATTCCGAAGGACGTCCAGAAGAATAAATTCACGCGCGCCTTAAGTGGCGGTCGCCACGGTCGTTCTTGTTGATGAGAGCCATTTGGAACGAGACGCGACATGAACGAGATTTTGGCGACATTGGGGGCGGGATCGGGTCTTAATACCACTGCGCTAGTCGCCGACCTCGTTGCGGCAGAGCGCGAACCACGCATTGCCCAGATCGAAACGCGCCGCGAAGCTATCGACGCCCGCATCTCCGCCCTCGGGCAGGTCCGTTCAGGTGTCAGCGCCTTCTCCGATGCGCTCGATGCGCTTGTGGGCAGCGGCGTGCTCGGTGTCCAGCCGCAGCTCAGCTCCGATGCGGGTGCAACCGTCACACGCACGGGTGATATCCCAGTTGGCTCGCTTGAATTTTCGATCGAACGTCTCGCCGCGCGACAGTCGCTAGTATCCGGCGGGTTCGCCAGTCGCGATGCGGCGCTCGGAACAGGGCGTCTGACGATCGACTTCGGACAGGTCGATGCCGACGGCGCGGGTGCTGCGTCCGCCTTTACTGCCGATCCGGAAAGCCCACCGCTGGAGCTGGAGATTGGCGTCACGGATGATACGCTCGATGGGATTGCCCGTTTGATCAACGAAGCCGACGAAGGACTGACAGCGACTGTCGTCAATGACGGCACGGCCGCGCGTTTAATTCTGAAGGGCCCTGAGGGCGAAATGAACGGCTTTACGATCGACGTGGCGGCGGATGCCTCCGGCAGCGACCTTGAGTTGCTCCAGTTCGGACCAAGTCGGGTCGGCATGGAGCTCGAAGAGTCGGCTGCAGACGCGCTGCTCGACGTCGAGGGCGTGGCGGTCACCCGACCCAGCAATAGCATCGACGACCTCCTTCCCGGTCTGCGCCTCGATCTTCAAACGGCCGATCCCGGGCAACGTGTCACGCTCTCGAACGACTATGATGGCGAAGAGCTGTCCTTGGGCGTTCGCAATTTCGTTGGTGCCTTTAATGAAGTGCAGGCTCTCATGACCGAACTTGGAGGGGGCGCACCCGGTGACGCCGCGCCGCTCAACGGATCGCAGGCGCTGCGCCGGATTACCGGAGAGCTCAGCGGGCTGACGACGGCCCTTCTCGGGGGCGAGAGCGGCGTTACCCGGCTTGCCGACATCGGGATTGGCAGCACAAGGAACGGCCAATTGGTCGTCGACGACGCGCGGCTCGTCAGCCTGATCTCGTCCTCCCCGGAGAGCATTGGGCGCTTGTTCGTCGATAGCCGCCAATTCGACGTCAGTGGCATAGATGATCTGTCGGGCTCAGGCGACCTCCCGCCGGGAAATTACGCGTTCGAAAACCTGACCGTCGGAACAAGCGGCAGCTCGACTGGAGACGATGCTTCGGGTGCCTTCACGGTGCCGGTCTTCGTGGACGCGGGCAACCGGGACTTTCTGCTCAGCGTCGATGGCGGCCCGGCCCGCGCCTACTCCCTCGCCAACGGAACTTACGCCAGCGGCGCCCAGCTCGCGAACGCGTTTCAAGCCGCCGTTGGTGCAGATTCCCGCGTTGAATGGGACGGCACCGCCTTTACCTTCGCCTCCGACACGGTCGGATCGATCAGCGGCATTGAAATCACCGGCATGGACGCGGCGCTGCAGACGCGCCTCGGCCTCGACAATCCGTCACGCACCGCCGGTACCGATGCGAGCGGGACGGTAAATGGCATCGCGCTGACGGGATCCGGCAATACGCTCAGCTACGTGGCGGACGATGGTACGCGCCTGTCCTTCTCCATTTCTGCGAACATTACAGAGGCGTCCATAAATATTTTCGACGGACTGGCGACGCGCCTGTCGCGCATCGCAGACGCTGCCGGCCTTCCGTCGGGCGCCATCGGCGCGGGCCTTGCTCGTCTCGACCGCCAGTCACGCGAACTCGCGAACAACGAGCTTCGGATCGAAGCGCGCAGCGAGAATTACGAGGAGCGTCTTCGCCGCCAGTTCGGCGCGATGGAAGCCAGCGTCGCTCAATTCAACTCGACCCGCGATTTCCTGACCCAACAAATCGAAATCTGGACGAACCAGAACAATCGATAGCGATTTTCAGAAAGAGACAATCCCATGCAGACCCAGCACCGCGCCCACAATCAATATGCCAGCGTCGCCACATCGACACGCACGGACGGTGCGAGCGCCCATCGCCTCGTCGCCCTCCTGTTCGAGGAGTGCCTGACCTGTATGAAACGGACTGAACTCGCGCTCCGAAACGACGCAGCCGATCTGGCCGGCACGGCAGCCAGCAAAGGCGGCGCTATCCTGAAATCGCTGACCGGTTCCCTAGACTTTCAAAAGGGCGGTGCCATCGCAGAGGATCTGCAGGCGATTTACACCTATTGCCAGGACCGTCTGTCCAACGCGATTACGAAGCGAAGTGCCGATGAGGCGGCCGAGGCGCATCGCATATTGTCTGAAATCGCCAGCGGCTGGGATGCCATCGGCGGGAAGTGATGGGCGATCGTCTGGCCGAGATCTCGGATTATTGGCTGGCCGAGGTCTCGGATTATTGGCTGGCCGAGGTCTCGGCGGCGCGCGAAATGTCGTACCGCCGCATCTTTTCGCAGAGCGTCGTGCGGCGAAGTCCGAGAAGCTGCGCCGCTTCCGAGACGACATGTCCCGTCCG
>JBAUIQ010000113.1:0-16904 GCA_049683075.1 Pacificimonas sp. | reverse complement strand
CGGGGCGCGCCGTGCGAACGGTCCGTTGCCAGCGGCGAGAGCAGTACCGCTCTTGTCGCAACCGAAGTCCAGCGATTTGATTGACACTTAGATTAGGCAAATCGGCGCGAAGACTGAGCTTCACGGGATGTCCGGCTCAACCCCATCAGGCTTTGCGCTCAACCCGAATGACACCTCGATCAAAAATAAAGGCACACCGTACGCCACAAGTGGCTGATCTAATGGTAAAAAGTGAAGAAATTACAAGAAGCGCCGCAGCGGGAAAAGGTCGCCAGTTCAGGCGGTGAAAATGGCTAATTCCTGAGCCAGAATTCGCCTATCCCGCGCGAACCGACAAGTGGTAATCAGGCTCAAGAAACTTCCCGAACCATCCATGTCAGGTTGAACGGTAACGTAGCGCGGTGTCGCGTTGGCGACAAGAAAATCATCCTTTGGGACGATCTGTTGCCGGGTTTCGGACTGCGCTTCCTGCCGAGCGGAACGAAGAGCTGGATTGTCCAGTACGAGGAGAGGGGCATTCAGCGCTACCGGACCCTCGGCAGGGTCGCCGACCTTGATGCGGGTAGCGCGCGTAAACGCGCGCGAGCTATTCTTGCGAAGGTCTGTCTGGACGTGCTGCCGGAAGCGCCGGAGCGGGTATCGAGACAAGGCAAAGCTCCCGTGCTGTTCGCCGACTATGTCGAGCGCTTCTGGAACGACTACGCGCTGCACTGGAAGCCCAACACCCAAAAACGAAGTCGCGCCGCCATCCGGCGCGATCTTGTTCCGGTCTTTGGTGCCATGCCTATCGCTGACATCGCACGCCCCGACATCATGCGCTGGCGCGACGATCTTGTTCGCCAGCCCGGCAACTACAATCGGGCCGTCCCGGTCCTGTCGATCATGCTCGGCTATGCCGAACAGCTCGGACTTCGCCCGAAGGGATCGAACCCGTGCCGGGGCATTCCGCGCTACAAGGTCCGCAAGCATGAGCGCTTTCTGTCCGCCCGCGAACATTGCCGACTTAGCGTCATGCAATCCCGCGCCGTAAGCCGGAGGACCGGGTATGCTGGGATGAGCATGCGGAAAAGCCGTTCAGCACCATCGACGACTTCTGGCAGCGGGTTCGCGAGGACGCGGGCCTTCCGAGTGTCCGTATTCACGATCTTCGCCACAGCTTTGCCAGTCCTGCGATGGCCATGTCCGAAACCCTGCCGATGGTGAAGAATCTGCTCGGTCATGCGCGGATCGATACCACCGCGCTTTACGCCCACCTCGACGACGGCCAAATTCTGGAGGCAACCGAGCATGTTGGCCAGCTGATAGTGACCGCGATGGGCGAAATTGACCGATATCCACCGTCACACTATGTAGGACAGCAGGAAGCGGACGAATGAGCGAAACGAAGCGGGCGCGCATCTATGTGAACCGCTGGTTCGCGAAGTTCGCGGCGAAGGAGAAGATCGGCAACGATGCCTTGTGCGAAGCGGTCCGCCGCGCCGAGGGCGGGCTTGTCGATGCCGATCTTGGCAGCCGCCTCGTAAAGCATCGGGTCGCGCAGGAAGGGAGCGGGAAGTCCGGCAGCTACCGGGCGCTCATTTTCTTCCGGTCCGGCGAACGGGCGGTGTTCGCTTATGGTTTCGCCAAGAAGGACCGGGCGAACCTGGCGTGTGAGGAGTTGGCGACATTTAGGAAGGCAGCCAAGATCATCTTGGCGCTGAGTGACAGAGAGATTGCCGCCGAACTGGCGGCGGAACGGTTGAAGGAGATATGTTGTGGCGGCGAAGACCTATAAAAGTGAGCCGCTCGCGGCTGTTCACGAAATGATGAAGGGGCTGCACGGCGCGGGCAGCATCGACAAGCGCACCATGCGCGAGTTCGACGAAGCCTGCCTTGCGCCCACGCCCGAACTCGCACCGGAGGAAATCCGCGCTATCCGCGATGCAGAGCGCGTGTCGCAACCTGTCTTCGCGCGGTATCTCAATGTCTCGAAAAATCTGGTGTCGGATTGGGAGCGGGGTGCGAAGCGGCCCGGGGGACCAGCGCTACGGTTGCTGTCCGTGGTGAAAAAGCGGGGGCTGGACGCTATCGCTTAGCTTCCGTTTAGGTCAGATAGATACTCCGACCCTGGATGGACACCAGTAACGAGTAGGCGGTCTCTTGCACGCGTACAGGCAACATCCAGCAATCGGCGTTCGGTCTCGTAGACATCGTCAAGTTCCGCTTCGTCGGCGGCATCGGTAACACGGGCATCCAGCGGCAGCACGGCTTCGTCGCAGGCCATGACCGCGACTGTTCGAAACTCCAGTCCCTTCGCCAGGTGCATATGCCTGACAGCAATGCCTTTGGCTCCCTCGAGCCCGGACAATGCTTCCTGCGCACGCTGGGCAAGGGACGGTTCGCGAATGAAAATACCGATTTCGGCGGCGGTCACTCCGTCCGTGAGACTGTCGCGAATGAAGGCCCGAACTGCGCCCACTTCTTCGTCTTCTGTCCGAAAGGTGCGGACATCCGGTTTCGGTCCGGCGAAAACGGAAACGGTTCCGCGTCGCTCGTCTTCTACGCCGTCCACATCGCGGAAGGCTGGTGGCAGGAGACGATCGGCGGCCTCCCTGATCTGCTGCGACGTGCGATAACAAACCTTCAGCGTATGCGAGCGGCCACGAATGTCGACGCCGAGGCCGGTCCAGGAAAACGGGTGCTGGAAAATCCGCTGGCCGAGATCGCCCGCCAGGAAGAGCCCGTCCTCGCCAGCGGGCGCGATGGCGGCGAAGAAGCGCAGTTCGGCAGGACCGAGATCCTGCGCCTCGTCGATCAATATGTGGTCGAATGGTTTTTTCTCGCGGCCTTCGAAACGCGCCGCAAGGTCGGTAAACACGTTGGCCCATGTTGTGTAGCGTTCAGCGATGAGTTCGGCGCGGACCCGTGCGAAGACCGGCCATAGCCGTTCGCGTTGGCGCGGACCGAGCGGGCTTTTTCGGCCCATGCGCTGCACGGACTGATAAGCCTCACCGTCTTCAATGCCCCAGGCGTCGATGACGTTGGTCCATTCCGACAGCAAGAACCGTGGCGGAAATCCGCTGACACCTTCGTCGGAGGCAGCAGCTTCCAGCCGCGTTCGCAGCATGGCGTCGGACGCAATACGGGGGCGCACACCATGCTCCAGCTGGAACAGCTCCTCGGCGATCCCGCAAAAGGAAGCGGCCGAAATCCGGCGCACGAGCTGACCCGTTTCGGGGGCCAGGACGGAGAGTTTTGCGGTGAGTGCATCGGCGAGCGACTGCGAGAAGCTGGCGAGCAGGACCCGCGCGTTGGGATCGACTCGCGCCAAACGCACGGCGCGGTGAAGTGCAACGACGGTCTTGCCCGTTCCCGCCGATCCAGCAACGCGCGCGGGACCAGAGAAACTCCGCTCAACGAGGTCACGCTGCGACGGGTGCAGGAAAACGCCCCACTTCTCCCACGGATAGGCGAGCGCCTGTTCCAGCTCCTCCTGATCTGCGATGGGCCGGATGCGGCGCAGCGCATCGGGATGCGCATAGGGATCGGAAATTTCGGCGTTCGCTGGCTCGGGCAGACGGCCGGTCTCGGCATAGTCGAGCAGCGCCTCGCTGGCCTCGCCAGGCAAATGTTCTGCCAGCGTGAAGAAACCGTCCTCGCTAACCGCGCGCACATCCGCCAGCCAGTCGGCGGGGACGCCGATTGAGAGCAGCGCGTCGTCCTCTAGCGCTGCGAAGGGATGTACGATCGGCGCGGGCGCGGTTGTAGGCGTCGTTGCAGGTGGGGGCGGTGCAGTTTCAGGTGCGACGAAATCAAATGTCGGCGGCGGGGCCACGTCCTGGACCCGCTCGCGCACCTCGACGATCTGAATCGCGCCGGTTTTCGGATGCGCTTCGATGCGGCGGCGTTCCGCCCATTTATAGGCAGCGTCATGATGATCGACATAAGCGACCAGCAGGCTCTTGCCGGTCTTGTGAACGATCAAACGGAGGTCACGATTGACCCGCAGCGACCAGAAATTGGCGTCCTTCGACCGGTCCACCCGGTGCATGTTCAAACCTGCACCGCTTGCGTCCATCTGCAGGTCGAACACGCTCGCTTTGACCGCCTTTTGTTCCTGTCCGGTCAGCTTGTCGAACGCGGCAGTAAAGCTGTCGGCGAGAAGGAAATTCATCGCGCTTCGGCGACCTCTTCGCAGGCTTCCCACAGCTGCACGAAGCGCGATGTCAATTCGCCGACAAAAGCAGTGTTCAAGACATCGCCATCGTGCGATTCGAGGACCAGGCGCGCGGCAAATCTGTGATCCCATTCGTGCTCGCGCAGATAGGTCCACCAAGGCAACCAATTCAGATAATTCGTTGCACTGCCAGATATGTTCGCAGCGGCCTTTTCCACTTGCGTGCGTTCGTCAGAAACATATTCTGGATCGACTTCGGGGCACGTTCTCGGCGCATATATGCCGATGTGAACGTTCCTGAACGGACCTCTTTCGCTACAAAGACCGACAGCGAGATTATTGGACCATCGTTTCGATCGCAACAGCCACGTGTCTTTATTCCTCAGGGATTTATAAAGAGACTTGCTTCCGATGTTTTCGAGTTTTCCGGGAAAGGCCGTAACAGACTCCCGCAGCGCACTTTCGATCTCTTGAACAATCGTCTTGTGGATAGTGGTTTGCGCTAGCAGGGTCATCGCAACCGCCTTGCGATTGTCGCTTTCGAATGCTTGGCGAACCGCGTCCACATATGGCTTATCTGTTTCGGTCATGTCAGACTGCTCGCTTCCAAAATCCCGAATGAATGATAGCATGTCCTCGACGTGAAAACGCGCTCGCGGTGCGCGGATTCGCGAGACACAGGGCGTCATAAGTTTAACAAACGTATCGCGCTGCTGATCGTCCGAGGAATAGGGCAGGTGACACCAGTCTTGATCCGATGGCTCGTTTGGAGCCAAGAAAACGAACGACCGTTCTCTGAACCCCGCCAGTTCATTAATGCTTCTTTTGTAATCGGTTAGCTGATCCAAAGCCTCATCCGCGCCTAGCTTCACCTCAATGCCAATGACCGCGTCGTTGGTTTCGATCAGGATATCGATCCGTCGGCGATTACCGAACGAGACTTCTGTTCTGACGCGCGGTCGTTCAAACTGGTCGACCTCCGGTAGCTCCAACCATGCGAGCAAAGCGTTCAGGAACAGCGCCCCCTGGCCGTGCGTACCGCGCGGATCCCACAAGTTTGCCAGGCGTGCGCAGAATGATACTTCACCTGGATTGAACGTCTCGAAACTGTTCAGCCGCGGCGCGGCAAACGTATCCATGCCAGCCTGTTTGGCATCGATCAGCGGACGCAGTTTGGAAAGGCGTGCAAGCGTGGGCCCGAGCATATTCGCCGGTTCCGTTTCCACGCCGTTCACACCCCAAACACCTTCATCACTTCGTCGCCGAAATGGTTGATGACCTTGACCGCGATGCGTCCGCTTTCCGGCCTCGGAAATGGGCGGCTTTCGTTGCGGTATAATGTGGCCCAGGCGTCTTCGTCGATTTCGGCTTTCAGGGCCTTTTTCAAGCTTTCGTAGGGATCGTTCGCGCCGAGGAAATAGGCGTGGCGGACGAAGAAGCTTTCCTCGTTGTAATCCGTGTCGATGAACCAGGCGGCGATACCTTTCGCGTCGTTGGAGCGGATCTTGCCGGTGTTAGGGTCGAAGACGTCGACGCCGTTGACACGGACGCGGATGGTGTCGCCGCCCTCGTCCAATATGTCGACGTCGGGCTCGCCGAAGACGACGAACATGTTGCCGCTGCCGGTGTTCTTCAGCTCGTCCGACATGTGCATGTCGGGGTTGATGCGCGCGCGGAGGATGCGGAGCGATCCGAGACCGCCCAGCTCGCTCGAATGGGCGTCGAAGTTGAAGCCGCAGGCGATGAGGAGGTCGAAGCGGTTGTCCACCGCCTCTCGCGCCGCCGCGATCAGATCCTGCCGCCCGACGGTGCCGAATTCGGGGCCGATCAGGACGGCGGCGCGGCGCTGTGCGCCATCTTCTCCCTCGGAAAAGCGCGCCTCCGCACCGATCCACTGGCCGGGCCATGGGGTGACGCTGTCGAAGGCAATGCGGTCGTCCTTGTCGGCCTGTTTGACGCCCTCCGACTTCAGATATTCGATGACGATGGCGGCGAAGTCGTTCGATGCCAGTGTGTCGTCGTCCATATGACGTTTGCGGCGGCCTTCGGCGGCGTCGATGTCGTCGATCAACTCCTCCTCGCTGGCGGGCAGGACGCGGTGCGGGCTGAGGCTTTCGACCGTGAACGGCCCGGCGACGCGGACGCGGGCCGGATCGGTATAGGGCTTGTCGTAGAGATATTCGGTGTCGGCCGCCTTGGCGATGACCTCGTCGATCTCGCGCTGGCGGGCGATGCGCGCCTTCCACCATTCGCCGTGAAGCCGGATGGACTCCTCGTCCTCCCAGCGTTCGACTGGCGCGTCGGGAACGGTTTCCAGCGTAAAGTCCGTGTCGAGGATCTCGTTCAGCGTGGCGAGATGCTTCTCGCGGGTGGCGCGCTTCGTGTCCTTGCGCGTCGCCTCCCACGGCTTGATCGCGGCATCGGGCCAGGGCGCGCCGGGGGTGCGCGGCATGGTCCATTCCTCAAAGGGCGGCAGGTCACCGTCGGCGGGATCGGGCGCGATCTGCGTTTCCTCGCGCTCATAGCCTTGCGTCTCGTCGGCATAGCGCCGCCCGCGCGCATGGTTAAGCGCGCGGCGAAGGGGCTCCAGCTCCGCCTGCCATTTCGCCCAGATGTCGTCGATGCGCTCGTTATTGGCGATCGATTTCAGCGTGATGTGCGGCACGCGCTCATAAACGAAGCCCTGCCGGATATCGCCGTGCGTTGGCGTGCCCGGCGGCGGGCGCAGCGACAGCTCGCCCTCCTTCACGCGCCCCTCCGGACTGTCGGCGAGCAGATACCAGGGATAGCGCGCGCTCATCAGCCGGGTACGCGCCAGCGCCAGCGCCACTCGGCTGGTGTCGACGGTAATCCACCGCCGCCCCCACTGCTCCGCCACCGTGGCGGTCGTACCCGACCCGCAGGTCGGATCGAGCACGAGGTCGCCCGGATCGGTGGCCATCAGGATGCAGCGTTCAATGACCTTTTGGTTTGTTTGGACGACATAAACCTTATCCGCGCCATACCCCCCTGAAGCGGTATCAATCCAAGTATTCGAAATTGGAAAAAACGGAAAATCAGAGGTATAGCGGCGATAGGATGCTGTTTTCCCATAAGGCTCCAAACGCCCAGCTGCAGCTAAGCGGTCGAGCCCTTCTGCCCCCGTTTTCCAACCGCCTTTTCCTGGGCGATAAGTGGTTCCTTCGTAGGTTAACGGAACAAGGGTTGTCTCAGAGCTTGAAGCGGACGTCAGAGGCGACCTACGGTAAACAAGTTCGTTATCGTGCAAATTTTCTGATCCAGATTTTTCAGCTTTCGAAATTCGCCGTGTTTGCATGTCTGGAGTACGAACATAATCGTAATTGACCCAGTCATAACCTTCGCGTTCTTGAAGAAATTCTCGAAATTTTGGCTTCGCTGCCGTACGATTTTTTGTGAACCAAATGATATAATCGTTGGTATCCGCTAAAAAATCTCCTGACTGAGTCGTAGTTTTCCGGAAGTAGATCGTGACAGTTGCGTTCTCTTCCCCAAACACCTCGTCCATCACAGCCCGCACGCGATGCACATTCTCGTCGCCGATCTGCACGAAGATGCTGCCGCTGTCGGTGAGGAGGTCGCGCATCGCGACGAGGCGGTCGCGCAGATAGGTGAGGTAGGAGTGGATGCCGTCCTTCCAGGTGTCGCGGAACGCCTTCACCTGTTCGGGTTCGCGGCTGATGTCGGCCTGCTTGCCGTCCTTCACGTCGCGGGAGCGGGTGGAGACCTGCCAGTTCGAGTTGAACTTGATGCCATAGGGTGGGTCGAAATAGATGCACTGCACCTTGCCGCGCAGCGCCTCGCGCTCGGCAAGGCTCGCCATGACCTGAAGGCTGTCGCCCAGGATCATGCGGTTCGACCAGTGCTGGTCGTGTTCGTAAAATTCCGTCCGCGCCTCCGGATTGTCGAGGCCGTTGAAGTCGCCGAACAGGTCGGGCGCGCTATCCTCGTCCGCGCGGGCGCTTTCGGTTCGGCGTTTCAGATCGTCGATGATCGCCTTCGGATGCACCTTTTCCTGAATGTAAAGCGGCGGCACGTTGACGACGAGGTCGGTCCAGTCCTGCGTATCCTTGCCGCGCCAGACCAGCTGCGCATCGCCCAGCTCCAGCTCGCCTGTCTCCGCCAGCTGTTCCATCTGCGCCGGCGTGATGCGGATGCGCGCGCCGTTCCAGACCAGCTGCGGATCGAGGTCGCCGTCCCGCGCCCGCGTCTCCGCTTCCCCCAAGGGCCGCGCGCGCGGATAGCGAACCGGCGCCATCGGCGAGGCATCCTCCTCCCGCCGGAAAAAACTCTCCATCTCCGCCGTCGGAATGTTCCGCCGCGTGGCCTCATCATGGCGCAGCGCGGCGATCTGCTTGGGGGATTTGGGCTTTCTGGCCATCAGGCGACGTCCTCATCATTATCGTCCGCAGGGATCGCTACGGTTCCAGGGCGTCGCAAAGCGGTGTGCAAGCCATCGATATGCTCGAAAAGATCCGGCGACACGTTCTGCCAGAGCGGGTCCAGTATAAATTGCAAACCTTCGCGACGAGCGAGTTTTGCAGCAGGCACGAAGTCCGCATCGCCAGCGACCAGAATGATCGTGCTCGCGAGCCGCTTGAGGGTGAGAGAAGCGATATCGAGACCGATCCGCATATCGACCCCTTTTTGACGCAGATCGAGCTGCACCATCCAGTCTTCCAGTTCCGCCCATGCGGAAGAATTTTCGTTCAGGCGCTGAGCCAGATCGGCAGGTATGACAACCGTCCCGTCGTCTGCTGCGGGTAGGCCTGACAATTCTTCCAAGAGAGGTTTTGCGCGAAGCAGCTTTTTGAGCCTGTCGCCTCGCACGGTCCAACCAGCGTGCTTGCTAACTTCGCCAAGCCGAAGCGCGACATTTCTCTGCTTGCGCAGTTGGTTAAAAAGACCTCTCTGAAAGTCTGCCCGGTCGGATTTGCCGTAGTCTATATGTTTGCGACTGAGAGGATGATGCGACTGCCCAACGCATGGGTGCGCATCATAATAGAAAATTCGGTAGATGTGGCGATGCCAGTGATCGTCGGAGAAACCCATAAGCCAGTTGACGTGGCTGCGGCACATACTGCGGATGATTCCTACAGTATTGTAAGGTGTCAGCCTACCAGGGCTTGAGACGAGCTTTGGCAGACGCTTTGTCAGGAAGCCGCCGTCTATCAGGATTGCAATCTGGCGGTTCATGGGCGTTGCCGCCCCGAAACGCAAAAAGCCCCAAGATTTCGGTAACGCTCTGGATAGTCGAGCGAACCTACTTTCAAGGGGCGGATGTGCGGACGAGATAGTAGGTCAAATCCTACTTTACAATTAAAAATGTTTATCACGCTGCTATCTCAATCGCATCGTTCGCCCTCAAACGCTCCACGAGCGCCGCGAAATCGTCCTTCATCACGGTCCAGTCGCTGAATTCCGCGAAATGCCAGGTGCCGAAGCCGCCGAGCGCGTTGATGCCGGGCACCCAGAGGGCTTCCATCGTGTCGCGCTTCGCCTCCGTGTCGTGGCCGCGAAAGCCTTTCACTTCCAGCACGAGGTTGACCGGTTCCGCGCCGCCCAGATCGACGCGCACGAGAAAATCCGGAACGTAGCGGCGCGTAACTCCGGCATCGACATAGGGCACGTCGAAGCCCATGCCCTGGTTCTTGGCATAGGCGAGGACGGCGTCATGCCCCTCCAGCACGCGGGCCAGTTCGCCCTCCCAGTCGCTGTCGAGGACGACGTGGCTGATGTGGCTCTTCGGCGGCCGCGCGCCGGTCATCTGACAGGCTTTCGACGTAATGAAATTGACGAGGCGGGTCGTGCCTTTGGGATTATATGGGTCGAGAACGGCCTTGATTGGCTTGTCCGCCGCCGTGCCTCGATCGACCGCGCGTTCGATCTTCTCGCCCGCGCGTTTCAGCTGGCTGGGGTAGAGGATCGCCCCAACGGGGACGCCCTTCGTTTCCAGATAGCCCTCGTCGATCCACCGCCGCGCGATGCGTTGGATTTGTGGAAACAGGTGCTGTTTCGGGATGCCCTCCTCGTCACGAAACGCGTTGTAAAGGAGGTGCTTGGCGAGGTTGAAGCTGATCTCGGATGGGCGCAGTTTTTCTAGGACCGTGGGCGTGATGCTGACGCCTTCGCCCACGATGCCCTCCATCAGAACCTCCGTCGGTCCGATATCGGTGGGCGTCATGGCGAGCCGGGACTGGTCCGTGAACTCCGCTTTCAGACGCTCGTCGCCAAGATCCTTGCGATAGCCGCTGACGCGGGGGAACTGAATTTCGAGATGGGCGCGTTCGCGCATGGCGTGGACGCGGGTGACGGGTTTGGGTTTTGTCGGTTTGGCGACCTGCGGCTTTCCCGTGAAATCGAAGGGGATGCCCATGACGTCGGCATATTCGACATCGAACAAGCCGTTTTCATTCAGCTCATATGACTGCCGCCTGAGCCCCCGCCCGACCACCTGTTCGCACAGAAGCTGCGTGCCGAAAGCGCGAATGCCAAGAATATGCGTGACGGTGTTCGTGTCCCATCCCTCGGTCAGCATGGAGACACTGACCACGCAGCGTATCTGTTCGCCCAGGCGGTCCTTCTGGCCAACCGTGTTCATGACTTCCCGAAGGAGTTCGGAATCATCGACCTTGTCGCCGGAACCGGCCCCATCGCGGCGCGCGCGCTCCGCCTTGAACTGCTCGATCTCCGCCGACGCCATGTCGCGAAATGCCTTATCGAGCGCGTCGCCGGCCTCAAGCTGGCGCGAGTCGATGAGCAGCGAGCGCGGACGTGACAGGCGTCCGCCATGCTCATCGTAGTTAGAGAACAGTTCCAGTTTCGCGGGATGGAATGACGTACGCTCGCTGCCCTTCTCGCCAACCGCGCGTTCGAAGCCTGCGATCCACTCGAAGACCAGCTTGGAAATAGCGGTATTCTGGCAGACCACGATGAACACGGGCGGGACGCCAATGCCCTCCTTCTCCCACAGGTGGAATGTCTCTTCATAATGGCTGTAGAGCGCGTTCAGTGCGGTCTGGAGTTCGTCGGGAAGATCGAGCGGACTGAGCCTGTTCGCTTGCGCGGTCGTCTTCGGCAATTCCTTGCCGATGGTCTTCCACAGTTCGCGGTAGATCAGGCTGTCGGAGCCGACATAATTGTCGCTGACCGGCACGCGCGGCAGCTTGACGATGCCGCATTCGATGGCGTCCATGAGGCTGAAATCGGAGACCACCCAAGGGAACAGGTAGCCCTCGGGATAGCCGGATCCGCGCAGAAAAAAGGGCGTCGCGCTAAGGTCGTAAACGCCGCGCAAACCCAGCTTTCGCTTCACAGCCTCGATGCCGTTGATCCAGAGACGAGCGGCTTCTTCGTTGGCTTCAACATCCTTTCGCTCGTCGCCAGTCAGCTTCTCATCTTCACCGTCCACTTTGTGCCGATAACAGTGATGCGCCTCGTCGTTTATAACGATCAGAGGTCCGCTACCGGACAGGTCCGCAAGTACGCGTGTGACCATTTCGCTGTTGGTTTCAGTTACTCGAATGGGCTCCGGATCGTTGCCCTGCATTAGACCTTTCGCGACCTTCGGCATCTTCAAAAGTTCGCGATGCTTGAAAGCGTGATAGTTCGTAATCGCGATTTCCGCTTTGCGCACGTCGGCGATCAGGTCTGGCGGTATGAGATCGCGGGTCTCGTAATAATTGTCGCTATCGGTCGGCATCAGGACACGAAGCCGATCACGGATGGTAATGCCTGGCGCGACGATCAAAAAGCGTTTCGAGAAGGTCTTCGACCCCGGCGAACGAACCGCGTTCACCGTTTGCCAGGCGATCAACATGGCCATCACGGTCGTCTTGCCGCTGCCTGTCGCCATCTTCATGGCGAGACGGAACAAGTCCGGGTTCGCTTCCGCATTGGCGTCGCGAAGCTGTTCGAGAATGGCGCGGGTCGCGGCACGTTTGGGCGCGACCTCGGTCAGCCAGATCAGCGTTTCGGCGGCCTCAACCTGACAGAAGAAGGGGCGGATGCCCGGGAACTCATGGTTGCGCCAGTAGTCCAGCAGACGCTGGGTTGCTGGCGTAACGCCCCAATCGCCCTGGTTCGGAATTTTCCGCCACGCCCCGACATATCCGCGTATCTCGTTGACCAGCGCATTCGGACTGTATGTCTCCAGTTCGAGCGAGGTTTGCGCCGACGAACTTGATTTCCTCGATTTCGGGACGGGAACCACGAACTGTGATGTCCGCCGTCCATCGATCGCCGGTTTATCCAAAGGCTGGCCATGCGCGTCGAGCGGATGGTGACGGGACGGGGTCGAATACGGGGAATTCAGAATTGGCTGATTATAGAAAGTATCCGACACATATCCCCCGGTGCGACGAGCCAGCAACTCGGCTGCTGCTACCGCGTTGTTACGGCCTGGTCGAGTTTCCGTAAAAATTTACGGTGTATGATGCGAACCAGATAAGTGCAGCCATATTCGATGACAGTTTAGTTCAAGGAAATGGCCATATGCTAAAATTCCGGCCTAAAGCAGGAACAGACCGGAACGGCAACGGACCTAAACTTTCTCCCCCCATACGCGCATCAAGCGCTCTAAGGTACTGCCGGAAAGGCAAAAAAGGCAACCGATAGGAAAACCAAAGCGAAAGAACATAGGAGGATCAAGTGCAGTCTGCTCAAGCGCACACCGTACGCAGCGGCAAAGGGCATTTTTTTAGTCGTAGTGTTAGAGCCGACTTAGCATTCTCAGCTCCTATTCTGCCGACGAAGACTCAGCCTACGGAAACGCGGGTCAATTCGTTGCGGAACCGGGCGGCTCCCGGCTTCCCCCAGCTGGGATTACAGGATCACGCGTTGTCTGTGCCTGCGTCTGTTTCACCAGTTATCCTAAACCGCGATCGACGCATCTGTACCCAGCGATAAATTCACGTCGCGAAAGTGACCGGCGTGCATGGGCTTCGCAAAATAGTATCCCTGCATCAAACGGACACCTAGCGCTCGCGCTCGCAGTGCTTGTTCTTCCGTCTCGATGCCTTCCAGGATGCACTCCAAACCGATCTGCCGTGAGAGAGCGAAGATTGTCGCGATGATCGCCCATCCGTGCTCATTCTTTCCTTCAGCGCTGCAAAACGACTTATCGATCTTGATCTGATCAAGTGGCAGCCGATGGATACGAGCGAGGCTGGATTGGCCAACCCCGAAGTCATCGAGGGCAATGCGAAACCCTGCCGCTCTCAGCTTGTTTAAACTCTCCGCCGCGCTCGTACCTGCGGCCAAGATAGCTGTCTCAGTCAGTTCGAGTATAACCTGGTTCCGCCCCACGGTCTTGAAAGCGTTCGAAGCTAGGAGCCACTTAATAAATTTGCGGTCCGTAATGTCCTTCGCTGACAGATTGATATGCAAGGACAATCCGGAGAACTGCTGTGGTAACTCACTGATCGCTTTGGCAATAACAATTTTCGTCAGCTCGGTCGTCCTATGAGTGTTTTCGGCGAGCGGGATGAAGACGTCTGGCATCACCGATGTGCCATCCTCGGCGGTCCAGCGCGCCAGGATTTCGACCGACTGAATTTCGTCCCGGTCGTAATCAATGATCGGCTGGTATGTAACACTCAGCTGGCTGGCAAGATCTGCACTGTCGAAAAGATTGGAAATTCGGTTGCGCGTTCGCATCTTGTCTTCATCGTCGGCCGAGAAGAGCTTCACCGGACTGTTTTCTTGCTTGGCTTCATAAAGAGCCCAGTAAGCCCGCTCCAGACATTCATTGATGGAGAGGCCATGCGTGTGGCGCAGTCCGATCGACGCCGTGACGGTCAAAATTTGTGCTTCATCCTGAATGGGCCTGGCAATCGCCTGAGCCAGTTTCTCGGATCGAGCGATTGCGTCCTCAGGCGACAATGTTCCGCTCAGCAAAAATGCAAATTCATCGCCGCCCAATCTGCCGCATTCGATGACGTCATCACAAGCAGCAATGCGCCGAGCCACCGCTCGCAAGACCGTATCACCTGCTTGATGGCCGAACAGGTCATTGACCGACTTGAAGCCATCTAGATCGATGAGGCCAAACCATGCAGCGCTTTCGTTTTGCGACCGCTGACGCCGTTCGAACTGTTCGAAAAGTGACCGTCGATTGGCGATCTGCGTGAGTTCATCAACATAGGCGTGAGCATGCAATTTCTGATTCAGTGTCGCGGCTTCACGCTCTCTCATTTGCAAGTTTGCCTGCGAGCGGACGAGATCGATGAAACCGGAATGCTGCGCGCGCGCAATTAGAAACAAGAGAAACGATACCGAGGTCATTGTGATGCTGATCGGCAGAGCGTTGGGATGTCCAAAATAGATGAACATCACAACCGACGGGATAACGCTGACGAGCGTCATGCCGAGCGCCGTTTTGGGCGAGGGATTTAAACCCAATATGCCAACGAAGCTTGTAAGGGTCGCAATGTAATGAATGAGACTTTGCTGCTGAAGATCGCCGAACGGGTATAAGGAGATTGCGAACACCATCAGACCGGCAGCTACCAAGGTGCCAGTGACAGGAAGACGGTCGACGTCGTTGGCGACCCTCTCATCTGAGCGCCTGCTCATGAATGTCGGATGCCAGTATACCGCCCTGATCAGGGCGATAATGATAAGAGGACCACTCACAATCACCAAGTGGGTGTGCGATACCGTCCCGTAGAATGCTTCTGCAATCAGAAGAAGGTTCACGAGCGCGATCGCGTATACGAATGGCATCCGCTTGGCCAATTGATCGGCAAGCGCGCGTTTCAGCACTTCGGGATTTTGATCACCCAGATCGTTTCCGGAAAGATGCGTCTCTAGGAATTGGTTGAAAGCGCTAAATGCGGGCCGCGATGGACGAGACACCACATGATCCGGCTGCTCAGGAGGGCGCTCGCGCAATTTCATGTCGGTAGTTAGCCCGCAAAAAGATAACGCTAGCTTAATCCGCACTTTGATGACCCGAGCCTGTTTCGGATGTTAGACAATCCGCTGGACAACCCTACCACCCCCTAAGCGGCACCATCTTCCCGCCTTTCGGCCGGTGATTGAAGTACCATGAGAGGAACTGGCTGATACTGTCGGCTTGGTCATCATGCTTGCCGTTCGGGAAGCTGGACAGCTCGATACGGAGTTCCTCCAACCAGCTCGCCTCTGCCGGTAGCCACACATGCCCGCCTTCGATGCGGGCAGATTCTGCGTGTAGCCTGGTGACCTTGTCGTCCCGTGGCATGAACGCCGTCGGGCGTGCTATCCCGTTACTCTCTGACCTCAGCTGCTGGATGAGCGCGGTCCCGGCCCCCTTGTCCTCGATGACAATGCTCTTCGGCTGCCATTTGTGCGCAAGGTCGATGACCCGGCGCTTGAGTTCGGGGAAATCCATGCGGCGACGATCGACCTCGAGCAGATAGAAGTCGTCGCCGTCCACGCCCCACGTCGTGCAGACACTGAAATCGCAATGCTCGTCGGCCTTGGAGGCGGTATCCCAGGACTGGTAGATCGTTAAATCACTGACGGCCGGCGGATGTTCGTAGCGCCTGAACCAAGCCCATTTCACGACCGCGCCGTCCGCCGGAACGGGGCATTGCTGATACTGAGCCGAGAACACGGCTGAACCAAGGCCGCGACGGATGCCGTCCAGGACGGCAGCAGGCTCTCGCTGAGGATGGAGAACCTCTCCAGATGTTCGTTCGTAAGTTCGTCCTTGCCCTATCGGAATGGTTTCGGTTTCTTCCGCGATGGCTGGGAGCCGCAACACGGTCCAGTCATCCAGCATCTCCACATGACCGGCGAGGTCATCCATGTGAAGGCGCTGCTGCACCAGGATGATCGCATCCTTGGCTTTGTTGTTGAGGCGCGACAGCAAGGTCCGGGAGTACCAGCCGTTGACCGCGCCGCGCCTGGTCTCGGACATGGCGTCTTCTGGTTTCAAGGGATCATCGATGATGATGATGTTACCGCCCCGACCAGTCAGCGTTCCGCCGACGGACGTCGCATAGCGGTAGCCCTTGCGCGTCGTTTCATAGTTCAGCTCCTGGTTGCGGGTGCTGCTCAGACGTGTCTTCGGGAACAGCTGTCGATACCAGGCCGACTGCATGACAGACCGGCAGTCGCCAGCGTGCTTGGCAGCAAGATCTGCCGAGTAGCTCGCGGTAATGATCTTCGATGTCGGATCGTGTCCGAGGAGAAAGGCCGGAAACGCCACCGACGCGCACACCGACTTCAGCGATCGCGGCGGCACCTCGATCCGCAAACGCCTGATCCTGCCCTGCCGGACAAGTTCAAGGTGATGACAGATCGCGCGCAGGTGCGAGTTTGGGAGGAAAACTTCGCCGGGACTTACGGTCGCAAAGGCCTTCTGCACGAAGCTATAGAGATCCTGGCGAAGCAGGGCGGAGAGCAGAAGCTGTTCACGCTGCGGCATCGCCCTCCCCCGAACTGTGAGTGAGACCCGCTTCGCGCAGGATCTGCATGTCCTCGTCGAGAAGCGTTGATAGTTGTCCGTTATCGTCGTCGGTCAGATGCTGAGCGCGAAGAGAAAACAGGGTGCCGATCGATCTCAGATCACCGGACAGCGCCTTCTCGCGAAGCCGAAGCAGAATTGCCGTTTGCGAACTCACCTTCTTCCGTTTGCCGTTGATGGTGACGGCCACCCGCTCCTCAAGAATGTCGCGGATCTCGCTGCTCATGTTGCGGCGCTTCTTCGGACGCCCCTTCGGGTTTCCGGACTGTCCCGGTT
>JBAUIQ010000112.1:0-5453 GCA_049683075.1 Pacificimonas sp. | reverse complement strand
GGCACAGGAGCGGCCTGCGACCGAGGCCGCCACCCAGACTGCCGACGACGGGCAGCTCGACGCCATCATCGTCACCGCCAACCGGCGTGAGGAAAGTTTACAGGACGTCCCCATCAGCGCCGACGTGCTGGATCAGCAGCGAATCGACAATATCTTCGCCGCCGCTGCCGACACTACCGCGCTTGCCGGAACCGTCCCTGGCCTCAACGTCGAAAGCTCGAATGGCCGCGTCGCGCCGCGCTTTTACATAAGAGGCTTGGGCAACACCGATTTCGACCTGGCCGCCTCGCAACCGGTTTCCGTCCTGCTTGACGATATCGTGATGGAGAACGTGACGCTCAAGAGCTTCCCGATCTTCGATGTCGAGCGGATCGAGGTGCTGCGCGGGCCGCAGGGCACCCTGTTTGGACGCAACACGCCCGCCGGCATCGTCAAGATCGATACGATCAAGCCCGGCTTCGACACCACGGCGCGCGCCGGTGCTTCGTTCGGCATTTATGGCACGGCAACGCTGGATGCGGCGCTGGGCGGTCCGATCGTGGAAGACAAGCTCGCCTACCGCGTATCTGCGCAGTTCCAGCGGCGCGGCGACTGGATCGACAATGGCTTTACCGGCGAAGAGGACGCGCTGGGCAGCTACACCGATCTTGCGATAAGGGGTCAGGCCCTGCTGACGCCCGATGACGACAACCGTTTCTCGATGCTCGCGACGGTCAATTTTCGTGATCTAGGGGGAGCCTCCACCTTTTTTCGCGCCAATGCGATCGATGCCGGTGACAACGAACTGCGCGACGATTTTGAACGCGACGTCGTCTTCTATGATGGCGGCGCGGGGAACGAGGCTGATTACCAGCAATTCGGCGCCTCGCTCAAATTCGAGTACGAGTTTGACGCCGCCACGCTGACCTCGATCACGGGATATTGGGAAAGCGAAGGGTCGAGCAGGGGGGATGTCGATGGCGGCAATCTCGTCACCGGTCCAGGCTTCATCCCGTTCCCGTCCGATACGCAGGATACGATCGACCTGCAGCAATTTACCTCCGAAACGCGGCTTGCATCGAATGGTGATGGACCGCTGAGCTGGCAGGTCGGCGCGTTCTTTTTCGAAAGCAATTTCGATGTGACCACGGTGGGCTTCGATTTTCCGCCGCCGGTCACCGTCAATCACCAGAATGACGCGTGGGCGCTGTTCGGTCAGGTTTCCTACCAGTTGACCGATCTTCTGCGCGTGACCGGGGGCCTGCGCTATTCCGATGACGAGAAGGATTTTATCGTCCTGTCCGGAGCCGCGCCGCAGCCCGTCAATGTTCAGGACGATCAGTTCGACTGGGATATCAGCCTGTTTGCCGACGTCACCGATACAACCAGCCTTTATGCGCGCGTCGCCAACGCCTTCCGCGCGCCAACCATTCAGGGCCGCGACGTCGCCTTCTTCTCGCCGCCTTCGGTCGCGCAGTCGGAGAACATCGACAGCTATGAAGTCGGGTTCAAGAGCGAGTTGGCCGATCGCCGCGTTCGTCTCAACGGCGCAGTGTTCTACTACACCGTCACCGATCCGCAGTTCACCGCTGTGGGCGGCGGGGGCAATTTCGTCCAGCTTATCAATGCGAATGAAGGCGAGGCATATGGCTTCGAACTCGACAGCGCATTTCAGATCTCGCCCGAATTTCAGGTAACGCTGGGCGTCGCCTATAACGACACCGAGATCCAGGACGAAAGCCTTGCCGTCGGAATTTGCGCGCAGTGCAATGTCACCGATCCGACGGTTGAGATTGGCGGTGCGACCCGCGCGCTGGTGGACGGCAATCCCTTTCCCAATGCGCCGGAATGGAGCGGAGATGTGACCGCGAGCTACACGATGCCCGTAGGCGAGGATGGCGAATTCTTCATCTTTACCGACTGGGTGTTCCTTGGCGAGACCAATTTCCTCCTTTACGAAAGCCTGGAGTTCAACGCCGAGAGCCGCATCGAAGGGGGCTTGCGCGTCGGCTATCGCGGCAATGACGGGCGATACGAAGTGAGCGCCTTTGCCCGCAACATCACTGACGAGGTGAACGTGCTGGGCGTCGTTGATTTCAACAACAACACCGCTTTCGTCAACGAACCGCGCATCATCGGCGTCGCGCTGAATTACAATTACTGAGGCGCTCGGGATCTAGTCCCCGGCTATCATGTTGTCCGGAAGGCAGGGCGCGCCTTTGCTTGTCCAGTCGATCTCATAGGTGGCCGGGACCGGGTGGAGGTCGCCATCGGGGTCCATCGTTCTCGAAGGGTCGTAAGTGAGGATCGCCTTGGAATTGTCGAAATCCGTCAGGCGGCGGTTATCCCGTGCGGCGCGGTCGGGGGCAATTTCCAGAACCTCGGTCCGTGAACCTCGGACCATGCGCAAGGTCATGTCGGCGCGTTCTTCCATCATTCGGTAATAGACACGACCAAATAGCATCGTTTCGAACGTCGCATTGAAGCCCCAGTGGTCGAGATCGGTTGCCTCGGGCAAGCGAACGGTCGTTGCATGGCAAGAAAAACCGGATGGCTGCCAGAAAGGGACGTCGCTGTGACTGTCCCCGCGCTGACGGCGCGCTGGGGGGCTAAACCCGCCGCCTGGCAGAGTGAGCGAATAGCCGCCATCATCGCCCGCCTCCCAATCGATTGGACCCGAGCCCTCGATCGTCAGGATGCTGGCCTGCGTCTCCGTGTCGAAGCGAAAGCGAACATCCTCGATGCTGTCCCATTGCGGCGAGCCAGCCAACTGCCCGGCTATGACTGCCTTCAGCTGACCGGCGCTGACGGTGCTGAAACGCATGTAGTTTTGGAGCGCGGCAGGTCCGCGCTCGACGATGGTCTGCACGACACGCCCCGGCGCATCGAAGCCGGAGCGCGTGTCGTACTCGACAAGCACCATTTCGCGCGGGAGCTCGGGCGGCCGGTCCGGTATGCGCACGAGGGCTTCACCGCCCGCACGTAGCGGCAGCACCCACTGGTAATCGAAGAACGGTCGGGACCGGGCCTCAATCACCGGCGGCAAGGTGCCGTCAAGCCAGTATTCCTCCCCTTCGATCCGCGCACGCACCAGGACGTGGTCGAAAAGGCCAGGATTGGCTAGCCGCTGATCGTAACCGTCGCTCGATATCGTGTTGGCGACGAGCACCGCTTCGGCCTCGATCCCAAGTTCGCCGAGCAGGGCGAGAAGCATCGCGGTCTTGCCCTTGCAGTCCCCATAGCGCCGCTCCCAGGTCTCATCGGCCGTGGCGGGCGTAAAGTTTCCGCCATTGAGGCCGACATAGACGTAGCGCACCTGCTGCTGAACCAGTCGCAGCGCGGCTTGGGCACGGGCGAGAGCCTGGCCATGTGTTTCGGCGATGATAGCCGCTTCTTCGCGTAAAGGCGACCGCGGCGCTAGTTCGCTGGCTGTGTCGAACAATCCGGCAAATCGGCGCGACACGCTGCGCCAGTCAGGAAAATCGGAATATTCGATGATCCGGGTCCAAGCGTATCGGGGTGGGGCATCGCGCGGCGGCATAACCGTTGCCGGATTGTCGTAGGCCAGGGTGATGGCCTGGTAGGCCTTGGTAACGTCCCGCGCGATATCGGGCGTCATGCGCAGCTGCGGCTCTTCGCCGTCCTCCCAGTTCAAAACGAGGCGGAAGCGCCCCGGTGGTGGAGCATCGCCGAGCATGAGCAGCCCGCTGCTGGTCGGGCCAAGTGTGGGATCGTGGCTGGGCACGGTGAAAGCGAGTTCGAGATCGTCGCCAACGCGAAGGTCAGGCACCTGAAACGTCGCCGTGAGTAGCCCATCGAGCATGGCGGTTTCGAGCTGATCTTCGCGCCGCAATATCTCGAAGCTACTGGTTGCGAGAAGGTCGATCACCCGTGCGCCGCGATGGATGCGCAGACTGTGCAGCTGCGGCGATCCGGACGCCGGGTTCCAGGTAATCGCCACCGAGCCGAGTTGCAGGGCCTGCGGCTGCAGAATGCGCACGACCTGGCCCTGATAGGTGCGTGCCCCATCCTGCGTCAGGTGAACGACCGTTTCCTGCTGCCGAAAAAACACCGCTCCCTGGACATCGTCGGGCACGGCCAGCGGTTCGGAAGGGGCAGCCCATGCGGGGACCGGCGCGCGCAATCGCTTTATCGGTCGCTGGTGCGTCCTGCGCGCGCAAAGACGCCGCGGGTAGGCAGGTGCATCCCAAAGCGGCGGCCAAGCCGAGCCCCGCGCGCTCTATCTGTTTGAAAATCCAACCGCGACCCATTGGCGTTGTCCCCCAGCAACCTGTAGCTTCGGGGTCAGTGTACCGTCGCGCGCCTACCCGTCCACTAACAAAATGCCCTTATTTCTTCGGCGGCGGCGTTCCGCGCAGTCGCGAGCGGTGGTGCGAGAGATCGAGCACTTCGCCGGGCCCTGTATCCTCGTCCTGCAACAGGCCAAGTCGGCGCGCGACCGAGCGATAGGCTTCTTCCTCGCCGCCAAGATCGCGGCGGAACCGGTCCTTGTCGAGCTTTTCGCCCGAATCCATATCCCATAAGCGGCAGTTGTCCGGGCTGATCTCGTCGGCCAGGATCACGCGGCTGAAATCGCCATCGTAAAGCCGCCCGAACTCCAGCTTGAAATCGACGAGGCGAATGCCGATCCCGGCGAACATGCCGGAGAGGAAATCGTTGATGCGGATCGCCATCGAGGAGATGTCCTGCATCTCTTCGTGCCCGGCCCAGTTGAAGCAGGCGATATGTTCCTCGGCCACCATCGGGTCCCCGAGCGCATCATCCTTGTAGTAATATTCGAGCAAGGTGTGCGGCAACGGCTCGCCTTCCTCGATCCCGAGGCGCTTGGCCAGCGATCCAGCCGCGACATTGCGCACGACGACTTCGATCGGGATGATTTCAACCTGACGCACGAGCTGCTCGCGCATGTTCAGCCGCCGGATAAAGTGGGTCGGGATACCGATATGCGAAAGTCGCGTGAAGATCGCTTCGGAGATGCGATTATTGATGACGCCCTTGCCGTTGATCGTGCCCTTCTTTTCGGCATTGAAGGCGGTCGCATCGTCCTTGAAATACTGGATGATCGTGCCCGGCTCCGGCCCCTCGTAAAGGATTTTGGCCTTGCCTTCGTAAATCTGGCGGCGACGGGACATGAACGGAGCACTCGCAGCTGATTGATAAGCGACAAAACACATCGCCCCGGACTGGCCAAAAGGCGAGAGCCGGGGCGAATTACGGCTGGCTATACGCCCTTGGTCCAGTGCTTGCAATGCGAAGCGCAACGGCTGGCTACGATGCAGGGCGTCTGGTGCAGGAATAAAGCACTGCAAGGGGGCGTGGTGCCCGGGGGCGGATTTGAACCACCGACACGCGGATTTTCAATCCGCTGCTCTACCCCTGAGCTACCCGGGCATTCGCTGCGGCGACGGGGCTTGTAACGCATATTGCGGGCCCCGGCGAGCAAATGAGAGCGG
>JBAUIQ010000111.1:0-1884 GCA_049683075.1 Pacificimonas sp. | reverse complement strand
GGTGATAGCGACGCGGTGAAGATGCTGGCGGGATATGCGTCGACGCCGCCGATCCCGCCCGTGAAGATCGGCTGGACACACTTCAGATGGGCATCGTGCCGACGGCAGAAGTCGATGGCATAGTCGAGCCGGGCCTTCGCCTCGGCATCGTCGTGCATGTGGAGGGTGACGAACTTCATGGTCCTGTCTCCTGAAATTGCTCCCGCAAAGGATTTTGCTTCCATTCCTTAGCAAAACTGCGCGTCCGAATTTTGACTCAGATCAAGATTAAGGATGTGCGGCGTTCGCACTCGGTTGGCTTGTGTGAACGTGCACCCCATATCACACGCTATGGACTCAGAACGGCGGACCCTGCTCCGCTTCCTCCCCTATTTATGGCCGAAGGGCCGACCTGACCTGAAGACCCGCATCGTCGCCGCCGTCGGCCTCGTGCTGGCGTCTAAGGGCGTCATATTGTTGATGCCGTTCGCCTATAAGGCGGCGGTCGATGCGATGAGTGAGGGCGCGGTCGATGTCGACGAGGCGCTGTGGGTCGCGGGCGCGATGGTGGTAGCCTATGCCGCCGCGCGCTTTGGCGCGACGCTGTTCGACAATGCGCGCAACGCCGTCTTCGAGCGGGTGGGGCAGGGCGCGGCCAGCGAACTGGCGATGGATGTCTTTCGCCACATGCATAATCTTTCGATGCGCTTTCACCTAGAACGCCGCACCGGCGCGCTGACGCGCATTATCGAGCGGGGCACCAAGTCTATCGACTCGATGCTCTATTTCCTTCTGTTCAACATCGCGCCGACCTTTCTCGAGCTGGCCGTCGTCTGCGGCATTTTCTGGGTGAAGCTCGGCCCGCCTGCCGTTCTCGCCATGCTGGCGGCCGTCGTCACGTACATCTTCTTCACGTGGAAGGTGACGGAGTGGCGGCAGGAGATCCGGCGGCAGATGGTCGAGGATGATAATGTCGCGGCGCAGCGCGCGGTGGACAGCCTCCTAAACTACGAAACCGTCAAATATTTCAATGCCGAGCGGCGGGAGGCGGAAAATTACGACCGCGCCGTCGCCGCCTATCGCGACAGCGCGGTAAAGAACGAGACCTCGCTCGCCGCGCTGAATATCGGCCAGGCGCTGATTACCAACCTCACCATGGCGGGCGCGATGGCGTTCACCGTCTATGGCTGGGCGCGGGGCGATTTCACCGTCGGCGATCTGGTGCTCGTCAACACGCTCCTGATGCAGCTATTCCGCCCGCTCGATGCGCTCGGCTGGGTCTATCGGTCGATCAAGCAGGGCCTTGTCGACATGGCGCAGATGTTCGGCCTCATCGATACCGAGGCGGAGATTGCGGACCGGCCGGATGCGCGCAGGCTGAGCGTGGATCGCGGCGTCGTGACCTTCGCCGATGTGCATTTTTCCTACGAGTCCAACCGCGAGATCCTGCACGGCGTCAGCTTCACGATCCCCGAGAATGCGACGGTCGCCGTCGTCGGCGATTCCGGCGCGGGGAAGTCGACGCTCAGCCGCCTTCTCTACCGTTTCTATGAGGCGGATTCGGGTACGGTTGCCATTGACGGGCAGGACGTCGGGGCCGTGACGCAGGACTCGCTCCGCGCCGCCATCGGCATCGTCCCGCAGGACACGGTGCTCTTCAATGACACCATTGGCTATAATATCGGCTATGGCCGCGAAGGCGCGTCACAGGCGGAGATCGAGGCCGCCGCCGAGGCCGCGCAGATCCACGAGTTCATCACGTCCCTGCCGGACGGCTATGACACGAAGGTCGGCGAGCGCGGCCTGAAACTGTCCGGCGGCGAAAAGCAGCGCGTCGCCATTGCCCGCACAATCCTGAAGAACCCGCCGATCTTGATCCTCGACGAGGCAACGAGCGCGCTCGAC
>JBAUIQ010000110.1:0-4360 GCA_049683075.1 Pacificimonas sp. | reverse complement strand
GGCCGGTGGCGCGTTTGGAGAGTTCCTTGGCGAGCTTGACGCGCTGGGCCTCGCCGCCCGACAGGGTCGTCGCCTGTTGCCCGACCTTGACATAGCCAAGGCCGACCTCCTCCAGCATGGCCATGCGGTCGCGGATCGGCGGGACGGCGGCGAACGCGGCGTGCGCGTCCTCGACCGTCATGTCGAGGACGTCGGCTATGCTGTGGCCCTTCCACTTAACTTCCAAAGTCTCGCGATTGTAACGCTTTCCGTTGCAAACCTCGCAGGTGACGTAAACGTCCGGGAGGAAGTGCATCTCGATCTTGATGACGCCGTCGCCCTTGCACGCCTCGCAGCGGCCGCCCTTCACGTTGAAGGAGAAGCGGCCGGGCTTGTAGCCGCGCGCCTTCGCCTCCGGCAGGCCGGCGAACCAGTCGCGGATGTTGGTGAAGGCGCCGGTGTAGGTGGCAGGGTTGGAGCGCGGGGTGCGGCCGATGGGCGACTGGTCGATGTCGATGACCTTGTCGAGATGTTCAAGGCCCTTCAGGTCCTTGTGCGGGCCGACGGGGATGCGCGCGCCGTTGAGGGCGCGGGCGGCGGCGGGGTAGAGCGTGTCGATGACGAGGCTGGACTTGCCGGAGCCCGAGACGCCAGTGACGCAGGTGAAGGTGCCGAGCGGGATCTTCGCATCGACGGACGCGAGGTTGTTGGCGGTCGCGCCGGTCAGGCGGATGGACTTGCGGTTGCCCTTGCGGCGCTTGTCGGGGATGGGCACCGACCGTTTGCCGGAGAGATACTGGCCGGTGAGGCTGTTCTTGGCCTTGAGGATGTCCTTCAGGCCGCCCGCGGCGACGACCTCCCCGCCGCGCACGCCGGCGCCGGGGCCCATGTCGACGACATAGTCCGCCGTGCGGATGGCGTCCTCGTCATGTTCGACGACTATCACGGTGTTGCCGAGATCGCGCAGACGGCGGAGGGTTTCGAGGAGGCGGTCATTGTCCCGCTGGTGCAGGCCGATCGAGGGTTCGTCGAGGACGTAGAGGACGCCCGAAAGGCCGCTGCCGATCTGGCTGGCGAGGCGAATACGCTGGGATTCTCCGCCGCTTAGGGTGCCGGACTTGCGATCGAGGTTCAAGTAGTCAAGGCCGACATTGTCCAGGAAGCCGAGCCGTTCGACGATCTCCTTCATGATGGCCTTGGCGATCTGGTTCTGCTGGTCGGTCAGGTGGTCGGGGAGCGCGCGGGCCCAGGCGAGCGCGTCGTCGATGCCGAGTTTGGCGACATCGCTGATCGTCTTCATGTCGATCTTGACCGCGAGCGCTTCGGGACGAAGGCGCTGGCCGTGGCAGACCTCGCACGGGGCGGCGGATTGGAACTTCGCCAACTCGTCGCGCATCCAGCTGGATTCCGTGCTGGCGTAGCGGCGCTGCAGGTTGTGGACGACGCCCTCGAACGGCTTCTTGACGTCATATTTCTTGCGCCCGTCCTCGAAGGAGAGCGTGATGGGTTTCCCCTTCGTGCCGTTCAGCACCATGTCGCGGTCGGCGTCGGCGAGGTCTTCCCATGGTGTTTCGAGGGTGAACCCCCCTGCCCGCGCGACGGAGCGCAGCACCTGCATGTAATAAGGGCTGGGCGGTTGCGACTTGGCCCAGGGGACGACGGCGCCCTTCTTGATCGAGAGCTTTGTGTTGGGGACGATCAGGTCGGGGTCGAAATAGAGCTTCTCGCCGATGCCGTCGCAGGCGGGGCACGCGCCCTGCGGGGCGTTGAAGGAGAAGAGGCGGGGCTCGATCTCGGGGATGGTGAAGCCGGAGACGGGGCAGGCGAATTTCTGGCTAAAGAGGATGTTGTCGGGGGAGTCCTCCCCGGCCTTCACGACGAACTCGGCTTCGGCCAGGCCGTCGGCGAGGGTGAGTGCGGTTTCGAAGCTGTCGGCGAGGCGGCTTTCGATGCCCTCTTTCACGACGATGCGGTCGACCACGATGGCGATGTCGTGCTTGAACTTCTTGTCGAGCTTTGGTGCGTCCTCGATGGGATAGACCTCGCCATCGACCTTGACGCGCTGAAAGCCGGCGGCCTGCCATTCGGCGAAGTCCTTGCGATGTTCGCCCTTTCGCCCGCGGACGACCGGGGCGAGCAGCATGAGGCGGGTGCCGTCGGGCAGCGACATGATGCGGTCGACCATCTGGCTGACCTGCTGCGTCTCGATGGGAAGGCCGGTGGCAGGCGAGTACGGAATGCCGACGCGCGCCCAGAGGAGGCGCATATAGTCGTAGATTTCGGTGACGGTTGCGACGGTGGAGCGCGGGTTCTTCGATGTGGTTTTTTGCTCGATGGAGATGGCGGGGGAGAGGCCCTCGATATGATCGACGTCGGGCTTCTGCATCATCTCCAGGAACTGGCGCGCATAGGCCGAGAGGCTCTCGACATAGCGCCGTTGCCCCTCGGCATAGACGGTGTCGAAGGCGAGCGAAGACTTGCCGGAGCCGGAAAGGCCGGTGATGACCACCAGGCTGTCACGCGGCAGGTCGACGTCGACATCCTTCAGATTGTGCTCGCGCGCGCCGCGCACGGAAATGGTGGTGAGCGCCATTGATGACCTTTTAAATGTTCGCTTGTTGTTCCGCCGAGGGAGGTAGCGGATCGGACCGGTTCGGGAAAGCCGTGAGTTGGGCAGGATCACGACGCATGGCAAGAGGATATGGGGCTGACGATGATGACGCAGATTAGAAATCTTCGGTGGACGAAGGCGCGCCGGTTCGTAAGAGCCAGCACATGATCTCTTCCTCCCTGCCCTGGCGCCGAATTGGCCTTTTGTCCGGCATGCTGTTCGCGCTCGCAGCGTGCGAGGGCGAAGATGGAGGAGGTCGCGGCGGGTTCGGCGACCGGGCGGCGACTGTTGTTGGTGGTTATGTGACCGAGGCGGAGTTCTCCGACTCCATCGAGGCGGTTGGCACGGCCTTTGCCGATGAGGAGACGGTGCTGACGGCGCCGGTCACCGAGCGGATCGAGCGCATTAATTTTTCCGATGGCGAAATGGTGCGCCGCGGCGCGGTGATCGCGCAATTGTCGCGGACCGAGGAAAGCGCCGATCTTGCCGCGATCGAGGCGCGGGCGAGAGAAGCCGCGCAGCAACTGGATCGCCTGAAGGAATTGCAGGATCGCGGATTTGCCACGGTCTCGAGCGTCGATGCACAGGTGGCTCTGCGTGATGCGGCGCGGGCGGATGCCAATGGGGTTCGGTCGCAGATCGATGATCGGGTCGTGCGTGCGCCCTTCGACGGGGTGGTGGGTCTGAGGACGATTTCAGCGGGTGCAGTCGTCAATGCAGGCACGCCGATCGCTACGATCAGCGATATTTCTCGTATCAAACTGGACTTTACCGTGCCGGAGAGTTTCCTGGGTGCGATCGAGGTCGGGCAGGATATCGAGGCGCAGGCGGCGGCCTATCCCGACGAGGTGTTTCGCGGGAAGATCGATGGGATCGAACCTCGCGTCGACCCACTCTCGCGGGCGGTCACGGTGCGGGCCATCCTGCCGAACCCGGATCGGCGGCTGCGCCCCGGCATGCTTTTGACGGTCGAGATCGTTTCCGACGCGCGGCGGTCGCTGGCGGTGCCGGAGACGGCCCTCGTCGTACAAGGTGAGCGGAGCTTCGTCTTTGCCCTCGATGAGGACAATACGGCGCGCCGGACGGCCATCGAGACGCGCATGCGGCAGGATGGGCTCGTCGAGGTGCTTGGCGGTGTGGAAGAAGGCGATCGGATCGTCGCGGACGGTACGGTGAAGGTGCGTGACGACGGCCAGGTGACGCCAATCTTCCCAGGTGAGGAGGAGGCTGATCTGGCGGCTCCAGCCCGGCCGGGCGGGAGGCCCGCGGGATGATCATTTCCGACGTCTCGGTGAAGCGGCCAGTCTTTGCAGTCGTTCTCAGCCTGTTGCTCGTCGTCGCTGGAATTGTTGGCTTTTACAATCTGCCAGTACGTGAATATCCGGCGATCGATCCGCCGATCGTCAGCGTCGACGTCAATTATCCGGGCGCGGCGGCATCCGTCGTCGAATCGCAGATTACTCAGCTGCTCGAGGACAGGATCGCGGGCATCGAGGGTATCGATACAATCCGTTCGTCGAGCCGGGATGGCCAGTCCGACATCAGCATCGAATTCACGCCCGATCGTGACGTCGACAGCGCGGCGAACGATATTCGTGACAGGGTGTCGGGCGCGCTCGACAATCTGCCGGAGGAAGCCGATCCGCCAGAAGTGAACAAGGTCGATGCCGACGCGCGGCCGATCATGTGGCTGAACCTGACCGGCGAAGGTCGTGATGGGCTCTGGCTCGCCGATTATGTCGACCGGGTGCTCGTCGACCGGTTCTCGTC
>JBAUIQ010000109.1:0-12743 GCA_049683075.1 Pacificimonas sp. | reverse complement strand
CGGCGCGCTGCGTGTCGCCTGTGACGACCTCATTCATCGTTATGGGGTCATAGACCCGTCCGCCGAGGACGACGCGGTGGACGTCGTCCGTCGCTTGGATATCGACCGTGGGATCGGCGTCCAGGATGACAAGGTCGGCCAGCTTCCCGGCTTCGATCGACCCGATGTCCTCTTGCATGCCGAGCGAGCGGGCTGCCGCGATGGTGGCGGTTTCAAGCGCCTCGATGTTGGACATGCCGCCGCGCGCAAAGCTCCAGATCTCCCAATGGGTCGCGATGCCCGCCTGCTGCCCATGGGCGCCAATCGCCACTTCGACGCCGCGATCCATCAATTTTTTCGCCTCCCGGGCGACATCGTCGTCGATGAAGTCGCCTTCGGGCGCGGTCGTCCGCCGTGCCGTCTGCGCGCGAAGGAGAGCGGGCGGCGTGTGCGCCTGCAGCAGCGGGTGGGCGAACACATCGGTGGCCTGCCGCCAGTAGGGATCGCCAGCTAAGCCGCCATAGCCGACGACCACGGTCGGCGTGTAGTTCGTGTCCGATCCGGCGAACATTTGCAGCACGTCCTCATAGAAGACGCCCAGCGGAATGTTATGCTCCAGCGTCGAGTTGCCGTCCGCCACTAAGTTCATGTCCATGCCGTAGAGCGAACCGCCCTCGGCGACGACCAGCATATTCTCCCGCCGCGCGGCCTCGACGACCATCTGTCGCTGCTCACGCCGCGGCTGGTTATAGTTTTTCACACTGACCGCGCCCTGCGCCTTCAGGCGGCGAACATGTGAAAGCGCGTCGTCGAGTTTTTCGATGCGCGCGTAAACGCCCGGCGCCTTCGCGCCATAGACGATCTCGCCCGTCGAATAGATGCGCGGCGCAAGGATCAGACCGGCCTTTTGCATTTCGCTCGCCGCAAAAATCGTCGCGGAGCGGTTCGACGGATCGTGGATCGTCGTCGTGCCAAGCGCGAGGTTCTGGATCATCGACCAGTTCTGCTCCGGCACCAGCTGCCCAGTGCCGCCGGGCCCGTGAGCGTGCGCATCGACATAGCCGGGGACGATGGTCTTTCCGCTGGCATCTACCGTTGGCGTTCCGGCCGGATAGGTCATCGATGCCGTCGGACCGACCGCGGTAATCCGGTCGCCGTCGACGAGGATGGTGGCATTGTCGATGATGCCGCCATCGTCATCCGACATGGTCACGACCCGGGCGCCGACGATGGCGAGCGGACCAGTCCTCCTGTCTGCACGGACGGTTCGCGCCAGCGACACCTCGGCCACCGGCGGATCGACCGGCTCGGCCTTCTCGGGCGCAGGCAGGTTCCGGAACATAGCGCCCCGCTCTACGGTGTAGACATTTGGCCCGAGCGCCCAGTGGAGGCGCGAGCCTTCGCCCGACCAATTCATATAATCGGCACCGGAATCGCTGACCCGCGTGATGGGCAGTGACTTTGCCTGTGCGCCGACATCGACCGCCTGCGTGCCGGGCATCAGTGGCATCACATAGGCTTCATAACTCTCGCGGAACGCCACAAGCTCGCCATCGGGCGACACGGCATAATCATTCACCAGCTCGCCCGACGCGTGCACCCGCTTCGCCTCGCCATTGAGATCAGTCGAAGCGAGCACCTGCTTCCCGTCTTCACGCCCGACCATGAACACGCGGTCATTCTCGGACGCGAATTGCGGATGCGCCATGTCGCGAGACATAAGTACGGGGGTCCCGCCGCTTGCCGCAACGCGATAAACGCCGGGATTGTCGCTATATTCAGGCGCGGTCAGATAGCCGCCTTCGCCTTTCTCGAAGACGATGGTCCGCCCGTCAGGCGAGAAGCTCGGCTGTGCATAGTGCCCCGGCTGCGACGTCACACTTCGCGGCGATCCACCACCAGCGGCAACCGTTTTGACGCGGCCGAGCCCCGCGTCGGTCCAGCCGACGAAAACGATACTGCGCCCGTCGCGCGACCATGCGGGGTCGAGTTCCATTTCGTCCGTTCCCCGGGTCAGGCGGCGCGGGTCGCCGCCCGCCATGTTGCGAACATAGAGCTTGCCGAGGCTCTCGTAGACCACGCGGCGACCGTCCGGCGACACAGCTGGCCCGCGCATCATCTGCGCGGTGAAGCTGTCTTCGCCGACTTCGATCTTCGGATGCGGTGCGGTCGCGACGTTGCGGGTATCGCTGATGCTGAAGGGAATGACGCTGGCATTGCCACCGTCGACGCCGATGCGCCGGATCTTGCCGCCCGCCCAGAACAGGATCGACCGGCTGTCCGGCGTCCAGTCCATGTTCGGATAGACGCCCGTCACCGCCCAGGTCTCCATGACGTCGCGGTCGAGATTGTCGTAGAGCTTGCGGACCTCGCCAGTCTGCAGGTCCTTTACGAACAGCATCGACTGCACGTTTTCGCGACGAACGAAGGCAAGGTGGCGTCCGTCGGGTGACGGCGTCGGACGCACCGCGCCGCCAAAGCCGCTCACCGCCGTCGTCGTCTCGCCCGTGTCGAGATCATAGCGCTCGATATTGAACAGGTCGGTGTTGGAATCCTGCGCATATTCGAAGATCGGCCCGGGCGTGACATTGCGCGTGAAATAGATCGCATTGCCGTCGGGCGCGTATGTCGGCTCGCCCAGTTCCTTCTGATGCTGCTCGTTCGGCCGTGCGACAAGCTTCACGCCGCCGCCACCGGAGACGTGATAGAGCCAAACCTCGCCCGTCCCGAGAGAGCGCCCGGTCGTAAAATGCTTCTTCGCGACGATGAAGCGCCCGTCCGGCGACCAACTCGGCTGGTTCAAGAGGCGAAAGTCCTCCTTCGTTACCTGCCGCCGGTCCGAGCCATTGGCGTTCATCACCCAGATATTGTCGCCGCCACCGCGATCCGACGTGAAGGCGATCCGCCGCCCGTCCGGCGACCAGCGCGGATGGACTTCCCAGGCAAGTCCCTCGGCGATCCGCGTCGGCGTGCCGCCCGCGATCGGCATTGTGTAAATGTCACCGAGCAGGCTGAACGCGATCGTCCGTCCATCGGGCGACACGTCGAGGTCGATCCATGACCCCTCGTCGACGTTGATCGGTACGGCCTTCAAGGTCGCGCCCGGAGGCGCGGAGACGTCCCATTCATCTTCGTCTTCGGAAGACGCGGCAGATTGTATCGGGGTCGCCGTCGGGGTCGCTGCCTCGTCATTGGCGCGCGGCAGCGGCTCGGGCGTCAGGTCGGCATTGCGTGTCTCGTCCTCCGGCGCCTCGGTTTCGGCAACGTCAGGCGCCTCCACCTGAGCGTGAAGGGGCGTCAGCGCGAACGCGGACCCGGCGAGAAGAAGAACCCTGATATTCATATGTGCCTCCCAACAGACGAGGCGCGCTCTATGGCGCGGCATCGGCGGCGCTTCAACGGATTGCATAAGCCGCTGGCGTGGGATGGGACTTGGCGGGTAAGTAGAGTGAACGATGTCAGACGAGACTGAAACCAATCCGCTCCGAGGCCGCTGGCTCCGTCGCACGCTCTGGACCCTTGGCGCGCTCACGCTTCTCGGCGTCGGCGTCCTCGTCGGCGGCTATGTCTGGCTGACCCGTGACCTTCCTGACGCGGCGCAACTTGCGGACTATGAGCCGCCATTGCCCAGCCATGTTCGCGACATCGACGGCAAGCCGTTTGCCACCTTTGCACGTGAGCGCCGCATCTACGTCAATTATCCCGATCTTCCCCGAACGCTGATCGAAGCGATCATCAGCGCGGAGGACGAGACGTTTTTCGAGCATTCCGGCTTCGATGTCGGTGGGTTCACGAATGCCGTGTTCGATTATCTGGGCAAGCTTGGATCAGGCGATCGCGCCGTCGGTGGCTCAACGATTACGCAGCAGGTGGCGAAAAACCTGCTCCTCTCAGACGAATATTCCGTCGTTCGAAAGCTAAAAGAGATCATTCTCGCCACCCGCATCGAGGAGGTCTTCACCAAGGAAGAGATCATCGAGCTGTATCTCAATCAGATCTTCCTCGGCCGGAACGCTTATGGTGTCCAAGCGGCGAGCTTTGCTTATTTCGACAAACCCGTTGCAGGCGTCACCGTCGAAGAGGCGGCGTTCCTGGCCGCGCTCCCGAAGGCGCCGAGCAACTACAATCCATCGACGGAGACAGGCCTCCGCCGCGCGACGGCCCGCCGCAACTTCATTCTCGGTCAGATGGCGGAGAACGGTTATCTTGGCGAAGGCGAGCTTCAGTCCGCGCGCCGCACGCCCATTTCGGTCATTGATCGCCAGCGCCAGCTGACACCGCAGACCCGTGTCGGCGATTATTTCGTCGAGGCAATTCGCCGTGACCTGATCGACCGCTTCGGCGAGGAGGGCAAGACCGGCATCTATACCGGCGGCCTTTGGATCCGTTCGACCATCGATCCCGATATGCAAGTCGCGGCCGAAACAGCCGTCCGTGATGCCCTCGTCCGCTACGACCGGGGCCGCGGCTGGCGCGGTGCCACCGAAACCATCCAGCTCGGAGAGGGCTGGGCCGAGCGTCTTCGCGCCATCAATCTCCCCGTCGGCTACGACGATTGGCGCGCCGCCGTCGTCCTCGAAAAGGCCAACCGTCGTTTAGACCTGGGCTTCACCGACGGCACCCGCGGCATCCTCGTCGCTGGCAACGCTCAGCTTCGAAACCGCGGTGGGCCGGGCACCGCCTTCACCGAAATCACGGCGGGCGACGTCATTCCGGTCAAAAATGTTAGCGGCACCGAATATACGCTCCGCCAGATCCCCGAAGTCCAAGGCGGCATGGTCGTTCAGGACGTCTCGACCGGTCGTGTTCTTGCGATGGTCGGCGGCTTCGATGCGCGGGAATCGAGCTTCAATCGGGCGACCCAGGCGATGCGGCAGCCTGGCTCGACAATCAAACCCTTCGTCTACGCCGCGGCGCTCGAAAACGGTTTCACGCCCGCCTCCATCATCGCCGACGCGCCCTATTGCGTCTACCAGTCGGCAGCGCTCGGCCGGAAATGCTTCCGTAACTTCTCCGGCCGCTCGGCGGGCTCGCAGACGATGCGCTGGGGCCTCGAACAATCGCGCAACCTGATGACCGTCCGGCTCGCCTATAAGGCCGGCATGGAGAATGTCGTCGAGACGATCGAAGATATGGGGATCGGCAGCTACGAGCCCTATCTGGCGTTTTCTTTGGGCGCTGGCGAGACGACCGTTCTCGATCTGACCAACGCCTATGCGATGCTTGCGAATCACGGAAAGCGGCAGCGGCCGATCCTCTACGATCTGATCCAGAACCGCCGCGGACAGGCCATTTACCGTGCCGATGATCGTGAGTGTTCGGGCTGTAACGCACAGGATTATGACCCTGTGACGACCATGCCGACCCCTGACGATCAGCGACCGCAGGCGATGGACCCGCGCACCGCCTATCAGGTTGTCCACATGCTGGAAGGCGTCGTGGAGCGCGGCACCGCCGTCGCACTGCGCCGTCTCGAACGCCCGATGTTCGGCAAGACCGGGACGAACAATGGTCCGACGAATGTCTGGTTCGTCGGCGGTACGCAGGACATCGTTGCCGGATTTTACATGGGTTTCGACCAGCCGAAGAATATGGGCGGCTATGCGCAGGGCGGCACGCTCGCCGCGCCAACCGTTCGACAATTTTTCGAACTCGCGCTCGACGAGGACACAGCCTCGCCGCCATTCAAGATCGCGCCCGGTGTGCGCATGGTTCGCGTCGACCGTCGGTCGGGCAAGCGGGTCTATGGCGCGTGGCCTGGGTCCGGTCCGAAGCCCGCCGTCATCTGGGAAGCCTTCAAGCCGGAGAATGAGCCGCGTCGCGTCATCGCCCAGCGGCCCGACAACTTCGCGCCGACGCAAGCGACGGCTCGTCAGGAAGAGGTGAAATCTGACGCCGACTTCTTGCAGGCCGAGGGCGGCATTTACTAAGTAGCGCGCTCATTGCCGGACCCACTCCGGACGTATCTAATCTATTAAATTCGGAGCCGCCGTCATGCGCGCAGAAACGCAAGCCCATATCGACCGCATCGACGAGGCCCTCGCCCTGATCCGGAGGTTTCTTTGACTGGGATGTCGCAACCAGGCGCCTCGATGAACTGAACGCCAAGGCGGAGGACCCGACGCTGTGGGACGATCCCGACGCTGCGCAGAAGATGATGCAGGAACGCGGCCGTCTGGAAGAAGCGATCACGGCCACGCGCGTCATCGCCACCGAGAAGAGCGACGCGATCGAAATGATCGAGCTCGCGGAAATGGAGAATGACGAGGGTCTCGTCGCGGATGCGGAGAAGGCGCTCGAGAAACTTGCCGTGCGAGCTGATCGCGACAAAGTCGCCGCTCTTCTTTCCGGTGAGGCGGACGGAAACGACACTTATATTGAAATTAATTCCGGCGCGGGCGGGACGGAAAGCCAGGACTGGGCCGAAATGTTGCAGCGCATGTATGCGCGTTGGGGCGAGAAGCGCGGCATGAAGGTCGAGATCATCGACCACCATGCGGGCGAGCAGGCCGGCATCAAGTCGGCCACGCTGATGATCAAGGGCCAGAACGCCTACGGCTACGCCAAGGTGGAATCCGGCGTCCATCGCCTGGTCCGGATCAGTCCCTATGACAGCGCCGCGCGTCGCCACACGAGCTTCGCCAGCGTCTGGGTCTATCCCGTCGTCGACGACAATATCGACATCGAAGTCAGCGAGGCCGACCTGAAGGTCGATACCTATCGCGCATCGGGCGCGGGAGGGCAGCATGTCAACACGACCGACAGTGCCGTTCGCATCACGCACGTTCCCACGGGCATTGTCGTTGCCTGCCAGAACCAGCGTTCGCAGCACAAGAACCGCGCACAAGCGATGGCCCAGTTGAAGGCGAGGCTTTACGAAGAGGAGCTACGCCGCCGCGAGGAGGAGGCGAACGCCGCCAACAGCGCGAAGACCGACATCGGCTGGGGCCACCAGATCCGCAGCTATGTCATGCAGCCCTATCAGATGGTGAAAGACCTCAGAACCGGCGTAACAAAGGGTAACCCCAGCGGCGTCCTCGACGGTGATCTTGATGAGTTCATGGCCGCGGCCTTGGCGCAGCGCGTTACCGGCGAAACCGTCGACGTCGATGACGTCGACTAGTTGACGTCAGTCGGACTGTTCGTCTGGCGGACGGACCGGATCCTTTTGCGTTTGCGGCTGACTGCCGTCCTTGTTGCCGCGCTGCGGGTCGGGCGAGAGGTTGCCGCTATCCTGTTCAGGCGGACGTTTTTCAGTTGCCGGTGTCGGCTGTGGATGGTCGCTCATCTATTGTCTCCAGTTGAATTCACTGGACCAACGCCGCGCCGCCGCGCGGGTTTCCTGTCACTGTCGTTCGTTTCGAACGCCGGCATGCCCCGGTAAGAATGGCCTATAGTCCTCGGGAGCCTCGAATGAGTTACGATGAAATCGAATATGCCGTTGCCGACAACATCGCGACGATCACGTTGAACCGGCCGAAGGCGATGAACGCCTTTACCGGCAAGATGATGCTGGAAATGGTCGATGCCTTCGACAGGATCGACGCCGACGACGAGGTGAGGGCGGTCATCGTAACGGGATCGGGCGATCGGGCTTTTTGTGCGGGCGCCGATCTTAGCCAAGGCGCGAAGACATTCGATTATGACGAGCGCGAGGATCGCCCGGACAAGAAGAGCGGCGGCTCCCCCGTTCGGGACGATGGCAGCATCGACTATTCCCATCCGGACGTCCGCGACGGCGGCGGGCGGCTGACGCTCCGCATCTTCGAATGCAAGAAGCCGGTCATTGCCGCTGTGAACGGCGCGGCGGTCGGGGTCGGCGCGACGATGCAGCTGGCGATGGACATCCGTATCGCCAGCGAGACAGCTCGGTTCGGTTTCGTCTTCGCCCGCCGTGGGATCGTGCCGGAGGCGGCCTCGTCCTGGTTCCTGCCGCGCATCGTCGGCATCTCAAAGGCGTTGGAATGGTGTTATTCGGGCCGCGTTTTTTCGGCCAAGGAAGCTAAGGATGGTGGACTTGTCAGCGAAGTCGTCGCGCCTGAGAAGCTGCTCGACCGGGCCCGTGAAGTCGCGCGGGAGATCGCAGACAATGCCGCGCCTGTATCCGTTTCTCTGACCCGCCAGATGTTGTGGCGGATGCTGGGTGCCGATCATCCGATGGAGGCGCACAAGCTCGATAGCCGGGCTATTTATGCGCGCGGCCGGCAGGCGGATGCGAAGGAGGGTGTCGTCAGCTTCCTCGAGAAGCGTGCGCCGGACTATCCCGACCGGGTCTCGACCGACATGCCCGACTTCGTTCCCTGGTGGACGGAGCGGGAGTACAAATAAAAAGGGGCGCTCCGACGAGCGCCCCTTTTCGTGTCAGAGCCTTAGGCTTCCGACAGGTTCGTCGCGCTGGCCTTGCCATCGCGACCGGCCTCGACGTCATAGGAAACGCGCTGGCCTTCGTTCAGTGTGGTCATCCCGGCGCGCTCGACGGCGGTAATGTGGACGAACGAGTCCTTGCCGCCGTCTTCGGGCTGGATGAAGCCATAGCCCTTGTCGGCGTTGAAGAATTTTACGGTGCCTACGGGCATAAGATGTTCCTTTCAAAAGAACGTGATGCGCCCGGACGAACGGAAGTGTCGCCGGTGCGCCGCGTCTGGTCGTTCAGAAGAAAGGAAGTCGTCGTCGTCGGTGCCGGGGCCGAAGCCGCGGCGAAGATAAGCAGCGAAGTCCGTCGCAAATTCCGACGTTAGCCTCACCAGTATAAGCCTTTGAACGGCGATTGTAAGGCGTTGTCGTCAATTCCGGTTTTGCTCACTCAATCGCTGGCGCCACTTGCCTCCCCGTCCGGCCGATCCGGAAGGCAGGGCAGGTTCCCGATCATTCCGTCCGGGCGCGCCGCTGCCAGCATCCGTTGGTAGGCCGGGCGCGCTGCCATCCGCTCTTTCCAGGCGGCGACCTTCGGATAATCGTCGGCGTCCACGATGTTCAAACCCGTCGCGACATTCAGCGGAAAGAACATCATGATATCGGCCGCCGAGAAGGCGTCACCGCCGAAATATTCGTTCTCGGCGAGATGGTCTTCGGCAAATTGCACGGACTTCGCCGTATCCACAAGGCGTGACGGTCCGGTCGGCGGTTTGATCATGAAGACCCGGTAGTCGGCAAAGGCGCGGGCGGCGAGCGAACCCTCGGCATAGTGCATCCACATCAGATGCTGTGGGTAATCGGCGGAGGCGATTTCGGGCGACAGCTGTCCGGGTGCATAACGGTCGAGGACCGTCTGCATGATCGCACTGGATTCCATCAGCACTTCGTCGCCGATGGTGACCGTCGGGGCCACCGGCATGGCGGGGTTCACGGCCCTGATCTTCGCCATGGAGGCCATCAGGTCGCCGCGCACATATTCGAGCATGTAGGGCAGACCCAGTTCCTCCATCATCCAGACGATCCGCTCAGACCTGCGGCCTTCTAGATGATAGATCGTGACGGGCGGCATCGGCATTACAGCGGCTCCTCTGTCGTCGGATTGCGCGACTGCAGGTGTGGCCGCGACGGATAGTGCGATCAGTGCGGCAGTGATGTAGGCTTTCATGATAGTTCCCCCAGAGCGCTGCCACGCTAGCCTGCGGCGATGGCGACACGCAACCATGGTGCCGGGTTCCGAGTTCGCAAAGCTGATGACCGACTGGACCCCAACCCGCGCCGCTGCGCTCGCCCATTTCGACGACTTCCTTCCGCAGGCCGGACGTGCCTATCAGAATGGGCGCAATCATGATCCGGGGCCGGACGGTCCGCATGCGAATTCGCAGCTGTCGCCATGGCTGTCGCATCGCCTGCTGACCGAGGCGGACGTGCTGTCGGCAACGCTCGCTGAGCACAGTCAATCGGACGCTTACAAGTTCATCAGCGAGGTTCTGTGGCGCTGCTATTTTCAAGGACATCTGGAGTGGCAGCCGTCTGTCTGGCGAGCTTATGTCGAGGACCGGGATGCGGCCTTTGCACGGCTCGATGAGGATCCGGACGCTCGTCAGTCCTACGAACGAGCCGTGGCTGGGGAGAGCGGGATCGCGCCGTTCGACGCTTGGGCGAAGGAGCTGTTCGAGACTAATTTCCTGCACAATCATACCCGTATGTGGTTTTCGTCGATCTGGATCTTCACGCTCGGCCTCGACTGGACCTTGGGGGCGGATTTTTTCCTCAGGCACCTCCTCGATGGCGACGCGGCGTCGAATACATGCAACTGGCGCTGGACGGCAGGGCTGCACACGAAGGGCAAGACTTATCTCGCGACGGCTGCGAACATCCGGCGTTACACCGACGGGCGGTTCGACCCCCGCGGGCTGGCGGCGTCGGCGAACGCGCTGACCGAGGACCGGACCCATGAGCGTGCGCCACCGTCTCTTCCCGCGCCAGAACCTAACCTCAGCGACAAACCGTTCGCGCTCCTCGTCCATGAGCAGGAGGGTGTGGCGGAGACGCTGGACCTTGGCGGCGCGACCCCTGCACTCGTTATTGGTGTCACGCGGCCCGAAGCGCGATCGCCCGCCAGTGTATCGCCTGCCGTCCTATCATTCTCCAACAAATGCATCGACGACGCGCTGGCGCGGGCAGGGACCGAGTTCGGCTGCCCTACAATTCGCTGGGACGAGGCGGGGCAGCTTGCCGGGCTGCTGGGTGAGATCGAGACGCTGGCCGTGCCCTATATCGGCCATGGCTGGCTACGGGACGAAGTGCGGGACGAGCTAAACGAGTGGGCCGCCGCCCATGATGTCGTCCGCCTGATCCGTCCGCTCGACCGCGCGGTCTGGCCGCACGCCAAGGCGGGTTACTATGGCGTGAAGAAAAAGATGGACGACATCCTGGCGACGATCGCGCCCTAACCCTTCGCGGCGAGGTTCACCGAGCGTTCGGCGAGCTGGCTCATCTGCTCATCGGCCTGGTACATATCGTGCGTCAGCTTGCCGAGTGTCTCCGCCGCCTCATTGTCGCCGAGTGCCGTCGCATAGGCCTTGGCCGTACCGAAGCCGGTAATGCCATAGTGCGTCAGCTTCTGATATTGCGCGAGGAGCGCGACATCGCGGGCGTCGGGATCGCCGAACTCGGCCTCAACGGCGTGTTTCGTTGCCTCGGCGACGAGCCCCTCCATGGCGCGGCAGTGATGATTGCCAGCGTCGGCACCGTGACGCTCCAGGATCGCCGTCACCTTCTGATTGTTGTTCGGGATGTTGTCGTGCGTCCCCTGAAGCTGTTCCTTCAGCTTCGCATCGTCCGCCTTCGCCACCATGGCGGGCATGGCGTCGCGCATCTGTTTGTTGGCGGAAATGATGTCGCGCAGTTCGTGGACGTAGAGGTCTTTCAGGGTGTCGGTGCTCATGCTCTGGTCGCCTTCCAATTGGGTGTGACGATCAAACGCGCCGGACAAGCCGAGGGGTCCGCCGGGGTCCGCGGCACTTTCGCGCGCGTGGCTGGTTCTCGTGAGCAGACCCCAGCCGAAAAGGATCATCATATGGCCGACCGTAATCTCGCCCAGCTTGCCGAAACCATGAAGGCGATCGACATCGCCATGCTCGTAACGAAGACGAAGGGCGCAAAGATCGCCGCGCGGCCGATGTCGAACAACAAGGATGTCAGCCGGGAGGATGGTACGACCTTCCATTTCGCGCATGACGACGGGCGCATCGACGACGATTTGAAAGCCGACAAGCAGTGCGGCCTGACCTATGCCGAGGGCGATTTCTATGCCGCCGTCCAGGGGCAGGGGACGCTGCACCGAGACCGTGCCACGCTCGAAAAGCATTGGAAGCCCGAGCTGGAGAAATGGTTCGAGAATGGCCTCGACACCGATGGCATCATCCTGATCGAGGTCAGCCCGGACCGGATCGACTGGTGGGACGGCCGGGAAGAGGGCAGCGTCACCATCTGAGTCCGGCCCCGGCCCCACCGACGCTTCGATTTCATGCGAGGTTCGCGGCCGAACATGCCTATGCTCCGCCCTGCGCCGCCCGCTCGCATCTGCCGCGGGCCGCGTGTGGGAGGATATGAGCATGGGCAAGGGCGACAACCGCAAGGGCAATAAGGAAGCGCGCAAACCGAAGGCGAAGAAGGAAAAGACCAATGTGTCGAACCCTTCGCAAAAGGGCACGGTCCTGAAGGACTGAGGGCGGCATGGCGATGGTGAGACAGGTGACGTGCGCGGTGTCGCTGCTGTTTGTGGTGGCACTCGGCGGTTGTGCGGCGTCGGGTCGCGACAGCCGTACGGCCGACGCGCCGCAGGACGACTTTTTCGCGGCGATCTCGGCGCGTTGCGGGCGGGCCTTTGCGGGGACGGTCGAGGTGGACCGGGACGCGGATGGGCGCGAC
Source organism: Pacificimonas sp. (assembly GCA_049683075.1). GTDB lineage: Bacteria > Pseudomonadota > Alphaproteobacteria > Sphingomonadales > Sphingomonadaceae > Pacificimonas. The sequence goes on along the minus strand of JBAUIQ010000109.1, from coordinate 416 downwards.
CAGCGGGCGGAATCCGCCTTTGCCGATGGGCCGATCGTCATGCATGTGCGGGACTGCGAGCCGGACGTCGTGCGCATCCCGCTCCACGTCGGCGAGGACCGTTCCCGCACCTGGTGGTCAGCCGGACGATGGACAGTCCGAGGGGGGCGGGCCTCCGCCTGAAACACGACCATCGGCATGAGGACGGGTCGGAGGACGCGGTCACGCAATATGGCGGCGATACGCAGGCGGGGGGCACGGGCGTTCGGCAGGAATTCCCGGTCGATGTGGCGTCGGTGGCGCTGTTCCAGGAGGAGGGCCTGACGGCGTCCCTCGAAAATGTCTGGGCGATGGAGATCATGCCCGAAGAGGACCGGTTCGTGTACGAACTGGCGCGGCCGACCGGACGGCTGTTCCGCATCGGCTTCGACCTCGGC